>JAYSSX010000624.1:0-8736 GCA_043720315.1 Pseudobdellovibrionaceae bacterium
GTGTTATTGTTTAAACAGATTAGCCATCTAGATAAGGTTCCCTTTTTTACGGTTCATTACTTTTTTAACTCATTAAGCATCAATATAGGAGCGGCAGTGGGCATGATTTGGTTTTTTTTCAATGAAACCACAATCGCTAATTACTATTTGATTTTTCTTGTCGGTTCGATATTAAGGACTTTGATTTCGATTTATTATAGCTTCTTTAATTTTGGTAAACCCAAACTTTTAGAGTTTAGTAATGATAGACATTGATGCCGCTGTTTCCCGACAAAACGGACATCGTATTTTGTAAAGGAACAAAGACTGTTAAATTTCCAACGCATTCCTCGGATGTCCAATCAGGAATTCCGATTTTTATAGACCCGTCCGTTTCAATCTTTATACGAGAAAGTTTTCCGTCGGCGGTGAAAACCATTACATTTCTATCGTCATCTAACATAATTACTTTTTGAACAGCTTCATTCAGTCTGATTTCTTTGGTTTCGCCGTTGGCCGTATTGATTATCTTCATGAGGCCATCCTGACTGCCGGCGATTAAAAACCGACTGTCTTTCGTAAATGTTTTTGTTAAAGAAACACGGTTGAATTCGAATTCAGTGATTACTTTTGGCCGTGAGGCAATATTGATCAGCTTTAGCTTGCCATGGGCTTCTTTTAGTAAAAGAAGCTTCCCATTTTCGCTGATCAACTCAACTTCAGCGCCAGTTCCGCCCAAGTAAAGTGAGTCGCTTACAAATTTGTTCTGATCGTCGATGATCTTTGCCTCCCCTGAACCAGAAACGCCGACGAAGAATCGATTATTCTTGGAAACTAGATACGATAAAATGATAGGAATGGATTGCATATTTAAAAGACCTGGGCTTTTTGTTGATAATTGAAAATGGAGTGTTTCTTTTTTAAGGTCTAGCACTGTTAGCAGCTGATCCGGCTTTAGAGGATTTTGGGATTGAAGATCTTTTGATTTAAATGCAATTGATTGATGGTCTTTACTAACCAGAAAGTCATTGGCATTTAAAGGTTGGCCTTGGCTGGAAAAACTCACTTCTTTGCTTTGATTTACGTAAAATATTTTCGCAATTCTTTGACGGAGGCTGCGAACGGCTACGCATTCTCCTTCTTTGCAATTTAATCCATAAAATACATCGGAGGCATCAGTGGACTCGATAGTCAAAGTAGTGTTACGTAAGAACCCCTTTGCCGATGCTTCTTCAATATCAATCATCCGCGCATTTTGATTTGACTGGCGCATTTCCTGAAATACCGCATTTAAGTTTAAAAATGTGAGACGACCTGGTTTAGCTGAAGATGAGGTTGCTAAAAAAACTAGGGTTTCCCCATCTTTCGAAAGGTGAGAGGTCTGCAGCTGCAACGAGGTTTTGACAGTTAGTCGAGATCGAGTAGATAAATTAAAAATGCTAAGTTCACTAGAATCTTTGGTGTTGGTAAAGGGGAGGGAAGCCCCTTGAATTGTTACTGCGCTGGCTATGAGAAATTGATTACCATTTTCGCTGAATTCAATGTTGTGTGCTTCGCCATTCAAATTGAACTGAGAAAGGACTTTCCCAGACTCTAGAGAAACGATTTTAATTTTACCGGGTTCGGTAGCATAGACCAAAATTTTCCCATTAGGACTCGTCTTGGCTAGGATTACCGATTCGTTATAAGCTGAGTATATCAATTTTGGATTGGTTATATTGTTGGGTAGGGCAGCCATTGCTAGATGGGAAAGCAGCAATAGTGACACAAAAAGCGATCCCATCCAATGCTGAATTTTCATGAATTGGCTCCTTAAGAAGACTCAATAAAGTAATAATGCAAAGGACATCTCGATCAAGGCAAACAGGTTCGATTTAAAAGTTAATAAAGGTCATAATGCGGTTAATTGTCTAACATTCTATTCCGTATATGACAGGTCTCATTTACCGCTCAATTTCAGGAACTTAAGATGTAGTGGTTTGTCTGCGTAGGTGTCTAAAGGATCTAGGATCTCGGTCTTCGAATAACCAGATGAAATATGCAGAACGGTGATTTTTTTAACAGTCTTCTTAAAAGTGAAGGCGATTCGCCAAGTTTTGTAGGATAGCTGATACTGATTGTCTATTTTACGAACTCTCTTTTTCCTTTTATTGATTGGATCAAAACTCAATTGATTGATTATTACATTTTTTATTTCGCTGAGACCATTTTTCCGTAACCATAGCAATTGTTTGGCAGCGAGAGAGCTAAATCCGACTAGGTTTCTTTTACTTTCAATTTTTGCCAACCACCCAGCATTAGCTTTGTTTTCTATGTCTGCATCGATGAGATAGGGTTTAATATCTAAAATCGGAGTGCCGTCCAATAAATCATATTTTTCTATATAGAGATTTAATCCTTCAACTTTTTTGAGTTTAACCAAACTTATACCAATTGAATTGGGACGATACGGGCTTCGAGTTGCAAAAACTCCAATTTTTTTATTGAGACCACGCGGAGGTAAAGTCATCGGTTTCCAATTTGAATTATGATGGAAATCAAAAATAATCCAGATATGCGAAAATGATTTTAATCCGATGAGGGCTTGCTGAAAGTTGCTTCCCGAATTTAATTGAATCAGTCCTAATTCCCTCGATTGATCGCGATTTCCTTGATTAGCCGCTTCGACAGGACTTTGTTTTTTACACTTAAAAATTCCGATTGGTGAATAAGTGACTTTCACTTAAACCGTACTATTTAAGAATTGACGGTGCCATTCGAAACAAATAATTGAAGCACATTGCGAGACATTGAGGCTATTTTTAGTGCCAAACATTGGCAGGCTAATGGATCCATCCACCAGGTTTAAAAGTTCAACATCTAGACCAAAGCGCTCGTTTCCAAAAATAAATGCAGTTGGTGATCTTAGTTTAAAGGATAAAGTAGTCAGGTCTTGGCTTTGCGAAGTGGTTTCTAAGGCGGTCAGCAGACAACCTTGATTTTTCAAAAACTCAAGGCAGTCGGAGGTTTTATTCCAGCTTTTCCAAGGCACCTGTTTTTCGCTGCCTAAGGCCGTTTTCTTTACTACGTCTTGGTCAGGTGTGGCTGTGTAGCCACAAAGGTGAATCTGTGAAACCTGATAAGCATCAGCCAGTCTGAAGAAGGCACCGACGTTAAACGCAGAACGCAAATGATCCAGAACAAAGTGAATTTGTGGACGGTCAGCTAATTGGTTTGTTCCAACAGCACCTAAGGAATCTTCACTGGTAATGACAATGTCGGCGTCGGTCAATTCGTGTTTAAGATAACGCTCGAGTGGCACTACAAAATTTAAAAAATGGCGCAAGGTCATATTTTTGTTAAAATGATGGTAACTAGACAATACTTTTTTTAAAACTTCTCGTTGATGAAAATCTTCTAAGGCTTCAACTGTTTTTTCCAAGCGTTGATACTCGGATATAATCTCTTCTAACATCGGAAGATCAAAGGAATTCACATAACTTTTCTCAACCAGATAAAGTTTTAGAAGCAAAGACTTTAATTCTTTGTTGAATTGATTATTTAACTTTATCTCCGGCATTGGCACCTTGATCTGGACTTAAAATAAATAATTGACTACCACCGCTGCCAGCGACAGCAACCATCCCCTCACTCATACCAAATTTCATTTTTCTTGGTTCTAAATTAGCAACAACTAATATAAGACGTCCAACCAGTTTAGCCGGTTCAGGATAAGCGGCTTTAATTCCCGCAATAATTTGTTTTTCACCCAAAGGGCCTAAGTCCACTTTTAAACGAAGTAACTTATCCGCTTCTTTAATCTCTTCAGCCTGAATGACCTTGGCCACTCGCAAATCGACTTTTTCAAAGTCTTGAAAACTGACTAAGCCTGTGCTAGATTCATTTCTATCATCTTTTGCTAGCGCCGCGGTTTTCGCGCCAGCAGGAACGCTACCGGCCGAATTTCCTGTCGCTTTTTTCGCCGTCAACTTTTCGTCTTTGGCTGCCGCAAAACGTGCTTTGGTTTCTTCAACAATTTTTGCAATACTTTCGGCTTCGATACGACCCAAAAGATGTTTGTAATCATTTATTTTATGGCCGTTCAAAATCTTAGCGGTGTCTGACCAGACATAGGGTTTTTCATTAAATAAAGCTTCGACGTCAGCTACATAACTAGGAAGGACAGGTTTTAAGTAAATGGCAATAATTCGAAATAGATTGAGCGTCGTGGAAATGACTTTTTTAGTTGAAGTGGGATCAGAATCGATGGTTTTCCAAGGTGCTTTTTCATCAAAATAGCGATTCGCACTGTCAGCGATTTCGCGAATGCAGCCAACGGCTTTGGCATATTCGCGATTTTCATAAAAGTTTTCAATTTCAGTCGAACGTGCCTGCGCCTGTTTAACTAAAGCCAATCCTTCGGAATCCGATTCACCGATAATTCCATCCAATTTTTTACCTAACATTTGTCCGCCACGCGAAGCCAAGTTAGTTATTTTTCCAATCAATTCCGAATTCACACGCGAAGTGAAGTCTTCAAAATTTAAGTCGATGTCGTCGACACCGTCAGTAAGGCGGGTCGCATAGTAATATCTTAAGTAAGTGGGGTTTAAATGATTTAAATAGGTACGGACATTCACTTGCGTCCCTTTAGATTTACTCATTTTTTCGCCGTTGATTTTAACGTGTCCGTGGACGAACACTTTAGTCGGAGTATTAAATTCTGCGGTTTTTAATAGGGCCGGCCAAAAAAGCGTGTGGAAATAAGCGATGTCTTTACCGATAAAATGATATCGTTCTGAATTGGTATTTGGATTTTTCCAAAACTCTTCAAAGTTGATATTATTTTTACTACAAAACTGTTGGAAGCTGGCTAGGTAACCCATAGGCGCATCCACCCAAACATAAAAATATTTACCTTTATATCCAGGAATCTCAAAGCCAAAATAAGGGTCGTCACGTGATATATCCCAATCGCGAAGTGGCTCGCTAAACCATTCTTTCATTTTGTTAGCGATTTCTTTAGAGGTATGTCCTGGTAGCCATTCTTCCAAATACTTTTGAAAATCGCTGAGTTTAAATAATAAATGTTCGGCATTTTTAAGCACAGGTTTATTACCGCAAACCGAACAGTAAGGTTCTTTCATATCCTTAGGTGAATAAGTCGATGCGCAGACGTCACACGAGTCGCCGTACTGATCTTTTGAGCCACACTTTGGGCAGATGCCTTTGACAAATCGATCCGGTAAAAACATTTTATCGTGATCGCAAAATAACTGTTCTATTTTTTTGGTGGTGATATGCTTTTTTTCAGACATATGTTTGAAAAAAAACTCACATAGATTTTTATTTTCGTCGCTATTTGTTGATGAGTAATGATCAAACTGTATTTCGAAATCTTTGAAATCTTTGGTGTGCTCTCGCCATACTCCTTCAATTAATTTCTCTGGTGTAATGTTTTTTTTTCGAGCTTCGACCATAATCGCTGTTCCATGCGTATCATCGGCACAGATGTAGTAACAATGATGACCACGTAACTTTTGAAATCGAGTCCAAATGTCGGCCTGTAGGTATTCCAAAACATGTCCGATATGAATCGAACTATTGGCGTAGGGTAATGCTGCAGTAAGCATAATATTTCTTGGTGACATGTTTTGCCTTTTTTTATTTCAAAATAATAAAGTCCATCCTATTATATTTGTCATGGAAATTGAAGTTCTGAGTAAAGAAAAAATCTTATCCAACCTATTAAAAAATCGCTTTCCGAACGGCGCGAAGTCTCCCTATTTTGCTTTCTACTCGAGCTGGTCTGGCGGAATCACCTTTGACGCAGAGCTAATGGTCGTGCCTGTTGATGATCACTTGGTTCATAGGGGGGATGGGGTGTTTGAGGCGATTAAGGCAGTTAATGGCAAGCCCTACTTGTTAAAGCCGCACTTAGAACGATTGCAGCGTTCGGCCGCATTTACGGGTCTGAAGTTGCCACATTCTTTAGATGGGTTTTCTGAATTAATTTTCAGCCTCATTGAAAAGTCTCGGACTGTATTGCCACCGAATTTTTTAATTCGGCTTTTTGTCAGTCGCGGTCCCGGTGACTTTACGACAAATCCTTACTCGACAGTGGGATCACAAGTTTATATTGCCTTAACTCCACTGGGAATCTACACCGATCAGCAGCGGGCAGCAGGGGTGAAGATTGGCTTATCCCGCGTCCCAGCCAAAGAGACTTGGCTAGCACCCTATAAAACCTGCAACTATATTCAAAATGTTTTAGTTAAAAAAGAAAGTCTCGACCAGAACTGGGATTTTTCGATCTGCGTTGACGCTCAGGGATTTATAACCGAAAGTTCAACGGAAAATATTTGTTGGATCAATCCGCAAGGTGAAATCTGCCATCCCTTCAAAGACAGAATTTTATTGGGCACAATGATGTTAAGAGCTTTTCAACTGGCCGAGGGTTTAGGTCTTCGAGTTATTGCAAACGCCCGCCTTCACTTTGATGATTTGTCCAAACAATCGGAAGTTTTTTTGGCCGGCACTACTTTAGATGTTCTTAGGGTGGGGTCCATTTCCGAACAAACAATAGATGTTCCTGCTTATGAAGGATCTTTTGTTAAAAAAATTCACACGTTGCTGGTTAAAGACCAACAGTAATTGAAACGCATTAGCGAGTTAATTAATCGTAATCTTGTCCAGTAAATCAGGATCGCTGAGAACCATTTCTCCTCCGCGGGCGATGGCAAGAAGCGGTTCTTTGGCGATATTGACGTTAAGGCGGATCTCATTTTGTATTCGTAAGTCGATGTCGCGGATCAAAGCTCCGCCACCAGCCAAAGTTAATCCCTTTTCGATGATGTCGGAGACTAACTCGGGTGGTGTGTTCTCTAAAGCGGTGTGTATCGCATTTATGATGTCTCTAATGCCGTCATCCATGGCATTGCCGATGTCTTCCGATGAAACTTCGATCGTTTTATTGAGACCGTTACCAGCATCACGCCCAGAAATTTGCATTGTTCGAATGTCTTTTTTCGGACAAGCGGTTCCAATATTTACTTTAAGATGTTCAGCTAAGATGTCTGAAATAATGATGCCCTTGCGATTTTTCAAAAAATTAATAATGGCTTCATCTAATTTTGTACCGCCCATTCTAATTGCTTGGCAATAAACGATATCAGCTAAAGCAATAACGGCCACCTCGGTAGTTCCTCCGCCGATGTCAATGACCATGCAGCCTTGTGGACTTTTGATCGGAAGTTCGCTACCGATAGCTGAAGCCATGGGTTCATCTATCAAGATGACTTCCTTAGCACCGGCATATTTTCCGGCATCGATCACGGCCTTTTTTTCCACTTCTGTGACTCCGTAAGGTAACGAGATCACAAATTTTGGCCGACCCATCATCGTTTTCATTCCAGTCTTTTCGAAGAAATATTTTAACATTGTTTGAGTGGTTTCGAAATCGGCGATAACGCCATCTTTGAGCGGGCGAACGGCATAGATGTTTCCCGCTGCCTGGCTGATACGATCAAGAGCTTCTTTGCCAACTGCTACGACTTTCTTTTTGCCAGGACTGATCTCACTTAAGGCGATAATGGTGGGCTCGTTGATAATGATTCCCTTGCCACGTCCTGCGATCAGGATATTGGCAGTTCCTAAATCAATGTAAAAATCAGCTGCATTGGTTCCGTCGCCAAACCATTTTTGAAACATGTGTTCACCTTACTTTAAAAGTTTTAAACCCTTTTTTTGATCCAGTTGATAAATGACACTTCCAGCTAGATAGGAGAAGCTATCTTTTAAATTCAATCCTACTTCTAAATTAAATTTTAGATTTTGCGAGTCTTCGGACTGATACTCAGCACCAGCGACCAAACCCAACTGAGTTCGCGACTGAGAATTAATATTTGTCCAAGAAACGGGTAATGACCCGTATGGAGTGACAAAACCATATTCCGTTTCGTACTTTTTGCTGACAATAGGATCAACTCGATAAACCGTAAAGGACTCAGTCAGTTCTCTGCCAAAGGTTAAACCAGCTCTAAAAGCAACTCCTGGCTGTTTACCATAGTCGGGAAATGGCGACCATTTGGCAGCAGCTCCGCCAAAAAAATCAACATCGCCGCCGCCGACAAATCCACGCCAACTGATATCTTCTCGCAGAGGCATATCCAAATTGAGATTGAAATTTCCACCGCTTCCATCCGAAAGTTTCAGTTGCGGAGTGAGGCCTATATAATAATCGCCCTTTTTTACAACGTCAGAGGTTTCGGATAAAGTAAACTGTGCCTGCGCCAAAGGCAGGATAAGAAAACTAATAAGGCAAACCGTTGAAAATAACTTTTTGATTGAAATCATAAACAAACCTCGCGAGCGTAAGTTAATATCTTAGATACTTTCACATTGTTTTGACAAGTGCATAGGGCGCTGCAAAGCTAGATATATGAAATTACCGATCAGTTTGGTGATTATAACCTTAAATGAAGAAGCCAATATCAGTGACTGCATCAAGTCCTGTGATTTTGCCGACGAAATTATCGTTGTGGATAGCTTTAGTAAAGACAACACCGTTAAAAAAGCTGAATCTTTGGGCGCAAAAGTGATTTCTAAGGCATGGGCTGGCTTTGGACCGCAGAAACATTTAGCCACTAGCTTGGCAAAAAATGACTGGATTTTATCCTTAGACGCTGATGAACGGTTATCACCGGAGTTAAAAAAAGAAATCATCTCCCGATTTATCACATTGGACCCCGGCACCGCCTATAAGTTGCCTCGGTTAAG
>JAYSSX010000625.1:0-1694 GCA_043720315.1 Pseudobdellovibrionaceae bacterium
TAACGGCCGCACTAATCAATTTTCCCGTTTTCAGCTGATGCATTTTTACGATTAGGGCCTTGTCCAATTTTATCTGGTTTTGATTTTTCTGAACCCATAAATCAACGACTTGTCCTGCTATCATTCCCTTTGATCCGCTGCTATCAGCCAATAATTGAATGATCTCAGATAACTGAGGATGTGATTTGTAGGCCACTGCCAGCAAAGAAAAAGAATCCGTCAACAAGGAGTCTCCTACCAACAAAGCCGTACTTTCGGAAAACTGTTTGTGAGTTGTGGGGCGTCCCCGACGAAAATCATCATTATCTAAAATCGGTAGGTCATCATGCACTAAAGAATAGTTGTGAACCATTTCTAAAGCGCAGGCAAAAGGCATAACCATTTTAGGCGTTATACCAATGGACTCAGCCGTTACCAGACAAAGAAGTGGACGAAAACGTTTGCCTGAATTCAAGATAGAATAAAACAAAGCTTCTTTGTGAAGTTTAAGACTTTCTAAATCAAATTGATAGAACCCAGCCAGTGAAGTTTCCAGTTCGTCTTCAAAGAAGTCGCGGCGCCTTTTTAATTCATCTAAAAAAAGATTTTCAGAAAAAGACATTATTCCTCGGTATCGAAATCTTCAGTTACGGCCTTACCTTTTTCATCCACAGAAACTAGTTTTTTTACTTTAAGTTCCGCTTCAGCCAATTGGGTTTGACATTGTCTAGAAAGTTTGACTCCTTCTTCAAAAATCTTTAGAGATTCTTCAAGACCTAAATCGCCTCTTTCCATTTTTCCTACAATTTCTTCCAATCGATTTAACTTTTTTTCGAAGTCCATTTTAACTCCTTTATTTCGGCTTTAATATGACCGTCACTGACTTGCACATCAATTAAGTCCGATTCTTTCAAGCCTTTTAGTGATTTTACTATTTTTTCATTTCTAGTTGTTATGCTGTAACCACGGTCTAAAACACGTAACGGACTCAGAGAATCTAAGAGGCTTACGTTATTGTGAAACCGTGATTTAAGATACTCTAGCTGTTTCTGAAACGATGAATCCATCGTCACTTTAAGCAGCTCTATTCTTGATTTAAATTCTTCGATAATACTTTGAGGTTTTGGCAGTCGTCCTAAAAGCAGTTCTACTTCCAATTTTTTATTTTGAATTAAATGTGAGTTCGCCCTAAACAAGCGTTCAAAAAGTTCATCATTTCTAACAATCAGATCCTGCATTTTTCTTTTAGGATCAATCAGGCGTTTCGAAAGGTGAAACCAGCTTTCCTTTTTCCGGTGGTACAGCTTCTGAAAGGTGGAAACCAAAAGACGATCAGTACTTTTAATTTTACTTTCAAGATCTTGCACATTTTTTACTACCAGTTCAGCCGCTGCTGAAGGGGTCGGTGCCCTTAAGTCGGCAACGAAGTCACCGATGGTGAAATCAATTTCATGTCCTACGGCTGAAATAATAGGTACAGGGGATCTGGCAATCACTCGCGCTAGTTCTTCATTATTAAATGCCCACAAATCTTCAATAGATCCACCACCACGTCCCACAATAATTACGTCAGCATCTGCAATTCGATAGGCCAGTGATAGAGCTTCAATAATTTTAGGCGCTGCTGCCTCCCCTTGAACCACAGTGGGGATCAAAGTGACGGCTGCAGTGCGATTTCGACGAGTCAGAATATTAATCATATCTTGGATGGCGGC
>JAYSSX010000626.1:0-2533 GCA_043720315.1 Pseudobdellovibrionaceae bacterium
TCATTATTAAAAAGGACGGTCGACGCGAACCCTTTGCCAAAGAAAAAATTCTGAAGGGAATTCAGGCAGCCTGCCAGAAACGCCCAATTAGTTTGGCTCAACTTGAAAATATTGTCGAAAAAATTTCCACTTGGGCTATCAGCCGTGGAGAAAAAGAATTACCTTCCCAATTAATTGGTCTAAAGTTAATTAAAGAGCTGAAAATGTTGGATGATGTGGCCTATGTTCGTTTCGCTAGCGTTTACAAAAGCTTTAAAGATGTTCAAGAATTCGTGGAAACATTGGAAGACGAAACTATCAATGATGCCGTGAATGATCAAGGACAATACTTACTGATTAAAGAAGAGGATACTGATGCGAAGACAATCCCGAGAACTGGCCCTTCAAATTCTGTTTCAAACTGAATTTGCTCCGCAAATTTCTTACGCCCAATTTTTAGAAGTTTATGAAACGACATTTACCGATGACGTGATTGATTATGCCGATCAGCTGATCCAAGGCGTAAAAAAGAACGTTGTCGAACTAGATCAAAAAATTCAAGCCTATAGCCAAAACTGGAAACTGGAAAGAATGGCCCTAATCGACAAAAATCTATTAAGGATGGCCGTTTTTGAAATGAAATACTTAAATCCTCCAGTAGAAGGAAAAGTAGTTATCAACGAGACTTTGGAAATCGCTAAGAAATTTAGCACAACGGAGTCTTCGTCTTTTATTAATGGCCTGCTTGATGCCATTGCGAAAAGTTAAAATTGATGAATTCTCAATGGATGAATATCAATAATTTTTATGCCAAAGGATCGGATCTTTGGTTTTTGGAACAAAATCCAGCCAGCTCATTGTTTCAGAAATTAGATTGGTACACCCATTTTATTTTAAACAAAAGCCTAGAACACAAAAGTCAAAAAGCTGGCGACAAAATTGAAAAAATTGTTTTTAAAAGCAATTTGAGTTTGAATTTTACCGATGCCGGCAAAGTCCAGGCAAAACCCATTTTGATCCCCTCGCGTAAATGGTTGCCTTGTGAATGGTTGGTACTCTTGTCGACTTACAACGAAAAGGCTTGGATAGAACAAATTCAGGAGCAAAGTAAAAATCTAAAGGCCTACCGTTTGAGAATTTTTGTTAAATCATCTACCGAAGCAGAAAGTCTACAGAAAAAACTAAATCTGGGACCGGATTCAAATCTTACTTTTGTAACGGAGATCTGATGAAAAAACTTCTGGACAAGTCGATTACAAAAAAAATTCAGACTCAAATTCAAATGATTTTGGAAAATTCGGAACTTAAAAATTTTCAAGATAACTCAGCCATCGTCACCGAGTTTCAAATCTCAACGGATCTGTCGCAAATAGATTCCTTATCCATCGGTCTTCCCGCTGAAATGTTTAAGAGGGTCTCTTTACTATTCTCACGTATGTCGGTTTATTTTGAAAGCGGAATGTTGTTATGTATGCAAGACGGTCACTGGCGCACGCAAAGCGCTTTTAAAAATGGGCAGTTTTACCCTATTCTTCCAGATGAAAAAAAATTAGAAATTAATATTCCGCAGATGTCACTGGACCAAATTCAAAAATTAAATGCTGAGGCTTTTTTAAAAAAGGTGAATATGCTGGACTTAATCCCCTCAACTGAAGCCACTGGTTTGGTGATCAAACCACATCCTGACTTTGTTTTTGTTTTATTTTCTGAACTCCCCGATGTTTGGTTGAAACAGCAAATTGAATTGATTCACAAAAAACTCTTACTTGTTTTAGCGGACGACTAATAAACGAAGGTATTTTATGAACCAGGGCACCATTTACATCATTTCAGACGGTACCGGCGAAACGGCAGCAACGATGATCCGTGCGGCCTTGGTTCAACACAGCGATAAAGAAGTCAGTTTGATTCGTTGCAAAAATATGCGCTCCGAGGCTCAGCTGTTGCCTATCATCGAAGAAGCTGCCGAACGTAAAGGACTGCTTTTGTATACTGTCGTCAGTGCCACCTTAAGAAATAAAATTAAAGAATTAGCGTCGCAAAAAGGCCTTCATTATTTCGATCTTTTAGGCCCAATGTTGAATCTTTTAGATAATTACTTTGGAGTCACTAACTCGACACCTCAAGCCGGCATTCTGCGGTCTGTAGACGATCAATATTTTAAAAGGATCGAAGCGATTGAGTACACGGTAAAACATGATGACGGCAAAACGTTGGCTGAATTAGACAAAGCCGATATTGTTTTGGTCGGAATCAGTCGCACCAGCAAAACTCCATTATCCATTTTTCTTTCGCACAAAGGCTGGAAAGTGGCCAACGTTCCATTGGTTCTAAATTCTCCTCTGCCTGAGCAATTATTTAAAATCGACCAACGTAAAATTGTTGGTTTAATAATCGATATTGAAAGTTTGCAAAGAATCCGGAAAAACCGTTTAGAAAAATTCGGTCAGGATCCCGGCGGCGAATACGCCAGCCTTTCGCATATTGCGCAAGAGATTGAATACGCGCACGGTTTATTTAAGCAAAATAAAAAATGGCCCGTATTTAATGTCAC
>JAYSSX010000627.1:0-2436 GCA_043720315.1 Pseudobdellovibrionaceae bacterium
GCATTAACTGGCTTACATTATGTCGATAACGGAGAATACGTTTTATGCGAAGATGGAATAAGTTATAAACATGATAATAATGTTTCAGACGGCTACCAGTACTGGGTTAGTCTAGACAAAAACAAGATCAGTAGCGCTAACGGTTCGCAAATCAATTTCCGCTATGGAAATGACATTGATGAAACTTCTATTGCAAATAGTAAGGTAGAAGTTTTAGCCTGGGCCAAAGGCGGGCCTGATTCCTGTAAGAAACTAAGACCTGCTATCACTCGATTAGTTAGATAAATTCAAGTTCAATTTATTCTTACGAATGCCGATACTCTTATTGGGTAATATAATTTTTCTGGGAGTCCGCAATGAAATATTTTATTGGCTTGTTTGTTATTGTTTTAGGGGTGTCTGCAAATTCCACTGGTACGGCAAAAACTAAAGTAGTAGAGAAGCCTTCATTAGAACTTTCCTTTAAAGAGGCCGTTACCAAGCCTGCTCCAGAGCTAAGCACTCAAAAAAACTATCTTTTTAAGGACGACACCACCAGAAATGCACTAATAATATTCCCAGCACAGAAAATTCCCTCTATAACAGCCAATAATTCAACCAAAATTGAATTCATTTTAGAGGATACTCCGCAATTTGTTAAAGACTATACGATACAGGAGACCCCTCCTGACCACCAACCCATTATTCCCAAAAAAGTCTATCTCTCTCGAATATCTGATAAATGTCTATATTACTTTAGTGGAGGCTACCCTGATTTGGTGGCAACTTCGGTGACTGTCGACCCCGGAGCTAATTTCGATTTTAGCGGCCACCCCTCTTTTTTCGAAAAAGAGACAACTTCATTTTTTGCGCAACATGTGAGAATTACGAGAACTGGTACCAGTCTGCAGATTGGCGCCGAATTGGTTTGTGATGGCAAAACTGATATCGGAAAGGCCAACAAAATAATCTCTGCTAAATTTAAAGGTTGGGATTGGGCTAAATCGTTCTTATATTTCCAACCAAAGGAACAAAATGTTGAAGACACGCAACAACGTTCCGCAGATCCTGTACAGATCCAAAGAGGAACGGCCAGCGTTCCCCAATAACATACTAAAAAGTGCCGCTAAATATCTGTAATATTGGGCCGGAAATTAAACCTAAAACTAAAACGATGAAAGCCGTAATCACAACAACGGATTTGCTGGAATTCATAGGCTGTTCAATGGCTTCGTGGGCTCCGTCTTTCATGTACATAACCACAACAGGTCGCAGATAGTAATATACGCTGATAACCGAATTGATTACGCCCCAAAGAGCCAACCAAATTAAACCTTCTCCAACTGCAGCCGTGAAAAGATAAAACTTACCGAAGAAACCTATCAATGGTGGAATTCCGGCCAAGGATAGTAAAAACAAAGTTAAACAAAACGCTAAAAAAGGATTTTTCTTAGCGTATCCAGCGAGGTCATCGATCATCACTGAAGAGTTTTCATTTTTTTCAATCAGATTAACAATAGCAAATGCACCTAAAGTCATCGCTGAATAACTAAATAAGTAAAACATTACTGTTCCAGAAATTTCCTGAAAATTGTCACTAACTCCCGCAGTTATTAAACCAACAAGGATGTATCCCGAGTTGGAAATGCTTGAATACGCTAACATTCTTTTAAAGTTATTTTGTAGAATAGCAGCCACGTTTCCAACAATCATAGTGATTACCGCCAGCCATTGTAAAAAATCGAAGATGTTTTCGTTTCCAATTAGCGGTCTTGCACCTAAAATTCTTAAAAATGCGGCAAAGGAAACCGTTTTTACTGCTGTTGCCATGAAAGCCGTATGCGGGGTAGGCGCCCCTTGATATACGTCAGGAGTCCAAGCATGAAATGGAGCAATTGAAACCTTGAAACAAAATCCTAAAATCACCATCGTGATTCCAAAGATAAATAACTTATTTGTCGCTACTAATTCCGGTGTTTTTTGAACTAGGTCTATTAAATAAGTACTTCCCGCTGATCCAAATACAAAAGAAATTCCGTAAAGAAAAATAGCTGAGGCAAAACTTCCTAAAATAAAATATTTAAACGCAGCCTCTTTTGAAAGTTTCTGTTCGTGCGACATTCCTATCATCATGTATAAAGCCAATGACATTATTTCCAATCCAATGAAAACAGTGAGAAGATCTGTTGCCGAAATTAAAATAAGCATCCCTAAGGTTGAATTCAGGGCTAGAAATATCAATTCTGAAAACTGATGCCCAGAGGTGGCGGGATTATCATACATCATTAAGATCGCCATCGCTGCACTGCCTAGGGCGATAAGGCTCATCCAAGTTGTTGTTCGATCAAACACAAGGGTATTCATAAAGGCTGTTTTTCCAGCGCCCGAAACTATCATCATCAATACGAAAGTGGCTAAGAGCCCGCCTAATCCCTGAATTAAAGTCGCAGCAGCTGG
>JAYSSX010000628.1:0-2013 GCA_043720315.1 Pseudobdellovibrionaceae bacterium
ACATTAAAAATCCAAAAGTCCAACGTTCGAACTCTGGCGATGAAAATTTCGCTTCTTTTTGACTGCGTTCGATGACAGTTATAAAATTATAACCTCGAACAAAGTGAATCAGAGATTGAACTAGCGCATACGCCCCAGTAGTTGAATTAGCTCCAACCAATTGATCTTGTTTTAGTCCAGCTTCAACCAATACGCTAGAGCCCTGTGATTTTGGAAATCCCCAACGGGTGTGCAATGCAAAACGTTTTGAATCAATCGATTCATTTTTTTCGGACAAAGCTGAAGCACCTATCCTGGTTTTTTCTCCTAGCGAGTATTCAAACTGCAATGAAACTCCTGCTTTTCGAGCGGCTGCGGGCCGAAGTAAATTACCAGCAAAAAGATGTAAACTAGCGTCCCACTCTTCTTCGATCCACTGCAAATGCGTTCCGTGAACCTGATCATCTTGACCAAATCCAATTGCTGCTCTGCTGTACTGAGTATGATTTGAAGTTCGAATGCCATAAACTTTGTCCATAAGACCCGTTGCCATCAGCAATTTTTTCATCGGATAAAATCGAAAATAATGTTCCCGAGAAATAGTATCTGTGGTTTTACCATCACCATAGTAATCTGTTCCAGGAATTGCTGTCAGGCCATAGTTGAAAACAAAAATATTTTGCGAGGCCTCATCGAAACTAATAACTAAATTGATGTCTCGCTGCATTTGAATCCATCGTGTCACAGAGTCTGTACCACCTGGCTTAGTTTGAAACCAAAGCCCGCGATATTTAATAGAAGGCCGAATCCACCATGGCAATTCTGTGCCGGGAATAAATCCAGTATACTTTTCAGCGTATTCTTCATCTGTGACTTTATTAGATAGCCAAAAATTTCTAGCGGCAATTTCTTGTGAAAATAAAGCTCGACCGTAGTCTGTAAGCGGGCCATTTCCTTGGCTATTGTAATGGCACATAACACAAGTTTTATAACCGTAACCGATAAAATCAGGATAACTCCAAACTTTAATGGATAAGCAAATAAGTAAAAGCAGTACAAAATTTCTCATTTGCTAAAGTTAAACCTTGTCGAAAGAAAAGTTCAAGTTAAAGCTAGACCTTCGTTTCATATTATCACAAATGAAGTTGCTTGGTAGTAAGTCATACGTCCTATGTGATAATCATTTAGTATGGAAAAGTTTCGCTATAAGCCAATTATTTTGGTCACAGGAGCTAGCACTGGAGTTGGGCGCGCATTGGCAGACCTTTTTTATCAACTTCCTCAGTTTCGCACTGTTGCCACGGCTCGTCGGTCATCACTTGTTAGCCTTAAAGATCACTTTAAAGAAAATGACCATTTTAAATTGCTTGAACTTGATGTAGTTAATAATCAATCTCGTTTTGAATGTTTGGAACAAATTCGAAACTCATGGGGCGATGTTGATATCCTTATTAACAACGCCGGAATTTCCTACCGATCCGTTGTCGAACATATGTCCGAAGAAGACGAACAACATCAAATGCACACTAATTATTTTGGACCTATAGCTTTAATTAAAGAAGTTGTCGCATCGATGAGAGAAAAAGGTCGCGGCAAAATAATCAATGTTTCCTCAGTTAGTGGCATGCTAGCGATGCCGACAATGGCAAGCTATTCAGCATCCAAACATGCTTTAGAAGGCGCAAGCGAAGCCTTATGGTATGAAATGAAACCATTTGGAATCAATGTTTCATTAATTCAGCCTGGATTTATAAATTCACAATCATTTCAAAATGTTTACTTTAGCGAAAAAGCGCGAATAGCTAAACAGCAAGTTAAGGGACCCTATTCGGATTACTACCAACATATGGGACCGTTTATCGAAAAATTGATGAAATTTTCATGGACCACTCCGAATAAAGTGGCTCGTAAAATACTTTGGGTCATTGGTAAAGAAAATCCACCACTTTGGGTCCCAGCAACTCCGGATGCCGTTATTTTTTATTTTTTAAGACGACTTGTTCCGCGTCGTTGGTTGATGCCCATTCTATTTTA
>JAYSSX010000629.1:0-5443 GCA_043720315.1 Pseudobdellovibrionaceae bacterium
CATTATGCTGTACCCTAGCTTCTTCTTTCGCTTTCGCTGCTGACCCCGTTCAAGCATTAGGTTTTGACGATCTAAAATCAGCTTGTCAAAATCCTGCAAAGTTCCACAATCAAGTAGCGCCAACAAAAATTCAGGTAGCTTGTAGTGACATCACCTACAAATGGGTACCTGAAAGTGATGGCACTTTTGATTTACCTACAGCACACCAAGTAACTACATCAGTATCTTCTGATAAATACAGTGTGGCTCCAGATTCCTATGACCTTGCGACTAGCCCACAAGTTATGTCTTGCTCTCAATTCAAGCAAGTGTCAGATAAAGTGGATTTAGTGCGAGCAGTAACTTGTGAAGAACTCATTGCATTCACTGGTTCTGCAAGTGACTTTTGTGCTTCTGCCGCAGCTTCAATGGCTTCAGCAAATAAAGAAGCTGTCGTTAGAGCAGATACAGGCAAAACAATGAGTCTTTGCCCAGGTATGGCTTACTAATTTGGCCAATTATTAAATAAGCAGAATGAAAAAAAATGAGCTTCTTTGTAAAAATGCAAAGAAGCTCATTTCTTATTGAAGCACTAATTATCGAGGGGACAATATGCGCAAGTTTTTCGTTTTTTTATTTATCTTTAGTTCTTTTTTAGTCAGTTGTGGTCAGCAAGAAAAGTCAGGCACTTCAACGGCCAATCTTTTTTCGCCACAAAAACCCAAATTAACTGGGGACCCAATCATTGATGCCGGCAAATTCGGCGATGTGATGAATCCAGACTTTGCAACTATGTTTAAAGATCCCTCACTATTTGCTGTAACTCGCGAGTTCGGCTATTCGGTGGTTAAGACTAGAAAGTACCCGGCAACTGACCTTGCCGTAGCCACCCTGGCTAAACCATGGTCTTCTTGGTGGTACCCAAAAAAAGAACCATTATTATTCACCGATTCTGGCGGAACTCTTTCGGCACTCACTAAATACGATATTATTCACAGAAATTTAAAACCTACAGCAGGTTCTGCTGCCGAATATGAACGGCAAAAGTTTTCCCCTCAGGCGGCTATGTGGGAAGGTTTGTGCGATGCTTGGTCGTTTGCTTCATTGGCAAAACCAGAACCAAAGAAGCCAGTTAAAATCACTTATGCCGATGGTTCGGCTTCAATGACTTTTTCTGTAGCGGATCTTAAGGGACTAGCGCTGATGACTTATGAAGCCGTTGACGACAAGGGTTTAAATTACTTTGGACAAAAGTTTTCAGGCGGACCTGACGGATGGATTTTTCCTGATATTTTCCCAGAACAATTTCATCGATTCATTGAAGTTCAGCTGTTTGAAAATAAAAAAGCGTTTGTAATGGATCATGACTCCGGTGTTGAAGTTTGGAACGTGCCCGTATTTAAGGCTAATTATAAAATGGACTTAGTTCCTAATGAACCTGACTCCTTATTTGTAAGAATGTGGTTATATTCGGCCGAATCAGTGCTTTCTACCGAAAAAAACTTTGTAGGAACAAAACAATCCGTGCGTGAGTACGACTATGTATTGCAAGGAATGAGGGATAACGAGGGAAATCTTGTGGTCACGTCAGGCTATTGGGTAAAAGGACCGGATGGGATAGATTCCCGAAACGACCACCCTGATTATATGATTCAAATTTCAGATCCTGCTAAATTGGTACAAAAAAGTTGGAATCCTGAAATTGATGTAGATTTAGTAAATGCGATTTTAGAAAAATCCTATTGAAACTAAAGACATAGACAAAATATAGACAAATCAATTTTAGGTTGCGATGATTTGTCTATGCTTTCAAAATTTCAGGTTAAAGATTTTTTCCGAATCCTTATTGCGGTAGTTTCCGTATCTGGTTTCTCTAATTTTTCGGTAATTACGCCTGACTATTTTCAGTATTATCCGCAAATTCCTTTGTGGGATTTTTTATTTAACATTGATCCGAATATTTTAATGGGGCTAAAAGTAATGTTGCTGGTAACGGCGACTTGTTTTGCCGCCAACGCATTTATCGCGTGGACAGGGTCTTTGTCGACGTTGTTGATGTTGGCAATTATTGCGATAAATATAAAAAATATTCTGCCCTTTGATTTTTTGCCCGTTTTTGCGTTTTTTGCAGTGACAGTGGAAGAATCGATTGCAAAAAAACGCGTATCATCAAACAAATCCTTATGGGCCACCGAAATAATTGTGGTGTGCTCTGTTTACTTTTTTGCCTCCTTTCATAAGGCTTTTAATTTTCCGGCTATGCTGGATGGCAAATATAGGTTGCTGACCCTTTTTTATAACAGCTATTTAAACCAGGCTTGCACTGGTCAAAACTGTTTTGTGATCGAATTTTTATTCTATGCGGTTATACCTACTGAATTTTTGTTAGCGACTTTGATTTTTCTAAAGAAGACACGGCGATTTGGATTGATGTTAGCCTTTATTTTTCATCTTTCCATAAGTCTACTAACTACCATTGTCCTGCCCGGCCAAATGATGGCGCTAATCGAAGTTTATTATATTTCTAGATTTTTGGATTTAACCTGGCGGGACCTTTTTGTTTTCATCAAGGAACGGGAATCGCTAAAGTTGCTGGTGTGGCTATTCACTTTGATAGGGCTGATTTCTTTATTTTTAGAAAAGGGACTCTTATCTTATGACCTAAGGTTTGCTGTTCTCTATTTTTTCTTATTTTTTATCCCTATATTCTATTACTTTTGCAATTCGGAAATGAAACCGATGGAGACGGGTGTTTCGAAACCTGTCCTTTTAGTGTCTGTTCTTGTTTTGACTTTCGGCTTTTCACCTTTGTTATTTAATTACAGCTATATAAGTATCGGATGGACAATGTTCTCCGGTGGTCACACCAGGTCTCCGATTTACCGGTTGGCTTTACAAGAAGTACCAGCCGCCTGCGAGATGCCTAAGTCGAATCAAGGTTTTGTCATCTATGTGGAAAATCTTGTTGAGCCAAAGCCATATTACATTTCGCTTCGTCCAAATTTTTTAAAATATTTCGATAAATACTTAAAACTTATTTGCCCGGAACTAAAAACGGAAATATCCATGGATGAAGAAAGGCAAGGATTCTAATGTCAGATTCGGATAAAAAATATAAAAGTTTTGCAGAGTTCTGGCCTTTCTGTTAAGAATATTCAACTATGCATTTTTATGAGGCACTTAAGTGCTAAGAATAAGTTATTTTTTGCTGATTCACTGCGGGAATTTCTATTAAGCTGTTTTCATTTTTAAAAAAGGATTATAACCAGGACATAGTTTATTGAGCCAATGTGCTCAATTTTTTTTAACCATTGAGCAAATTTTGCTCTTAATATTAAGGAGTTTTTATGAAAATGTTATTAGTTGGATTAACAATTTTAGCTGCGTCTTTAGCACAAGCTGGAAATGTTACTTTTTCGAACCAAGTTGTTTTACCTTCTTCTGCTTCTCAAGTGAAGTTAGTAGATGCTGAGTACGTGTTGGTTCCGACACAAACTGTGATTCACACAATTCCAAATTGCAATCCACACGGTGAAGCTGGTCTATCTTGCGAGGAAACTGTTGTTCTTGCATCTGGTGCAGCTATCCGCGCAAACATTGGATACCGTGATTCTTTCAGTAGCGGCGAAGGCAATGAAATGAGTTACACTTCTGTAATGTTGAATCCGGCTAGTTTTACTGCTGATGAAGTTTTTATGTTGAAATCGGTGTACCCTCAATGGAAGCATCCGTTTTCTAATGCTGGACGCGATTTCGCAAGAAACCATTTAAACATGGTTGTTTCTAAAGCTAAAACTTCTATTCAAGTTGTTGACGTGAAAAAATCTCACCTTTGTCAGCAAAATGAAGCTGGTAATACAGCTCCAAACTGTGTTGAACATTTAGTTTACAAGACGGTTTCTTCTAGTGCTTTAATGGCTACTGTTAACAGAAAATAATTTCTTAGGCTGGATGTCCTTCGGAAATCCAGCCTCCTCGCTTTACTGTATAATTTTTTCAAGTCTTTTTACAGCGGCCACTATATGGACTTTGTATTTATTGCTGACCGAATCCTAACGCTAGATTTCAGTATTTCTGCTATAAGCACTCAAGAAGAGTACAAGTGAGCTACATTCATCACGTGAGGATTTTATGAAATATCTATTTATGTTTGCGGCCCTAGTTTCAACATCAGTTAGTTTCGCAGGTCCGGAAGAACATATCTCGGCGCAGGCTTGTTATGTACTGGATGCAGCTTCAAAAGCGCAAGCTATCAATTTGGTACCGGAAGTCATTTGTTTTGAAACTTTGAACATTGACCCCGCAAATAGTGAAATTCAGGTTTACAGCTACTTTAAGTCTTACCAAGATACTTTCAGCAATTTGAAGATAACAAGTCTTATACGAAATACTGAAGACACTTATAAATACAAAGCAGAAAAAGTTTTGATTTACGAAGAAGGACCAGCTTGCGGTAAGTTGACCAACCTCGTTCTAAAAATGAATGGTATTGTTGATTTTATGGGATTTGGAGATATTACTTCTCAAACTCTAAAAGTAGAACAAACTTTAAGCAACGATGTTTGTCATTCTTACGAAGAAACTGTGCTTTTAAATTACATTCATTATTAGTTCTCGACCCGTCTTATATCGAGGTTCGCAGGATCGATTCGGCGAATTTCATTTTCTGTAACACATATTAGATTTTTTTGTAATACAATAGAGCCGTGGTTAAGTACATCGCGGCTTTTTTATTAATATCGTTTTGCAGCGGTTCTTTTGCTTCGGCTAAAGCGCCAAAAATTAAAAAAGAAATCATCAATGAACTTAAACTTTCTCCAGATACAAAATGGCTAAATAAAGAACTAATGCAGGCCGGTGTATCGACCAGCTTTAGAAAATTAATGATTAAACAGTATGACAAAAAATCTTTTTCACAGGTTATGAAATTAAATGTGCTGGGCTTCTTAAAACCGGCTAACCACATGGGCCTTGTATCAGATGAAGCTGTGAAAGCCTGCCGTAAATTTATTGAAAAAAACAAGAATGAGCTGGTTCAAGTTCAAAAAGATTATCAGGTTTCACCAGAGGCAGTATCTGCACTTCTGTGGATTGAAACTAGACATGGCAGTTTAAAAGGACGATTTCACGTGGCTAGCGTCTATTTGCATTTGATGCAAGGCAACCGCGAGGCCATCAAAAACAAGCTATTAGTTTTTGCAAAAAAAGAAAAGCAAATTGGTACGCCATATACCGAAAAAGAAATGAAAACTAAAATTGAAGAGCGAACCAAACGAAAATCATTGTGGGCCATTGAACAAATTAAAGCTTTGGAAGAAATCCATTCGACAAAATTAAAAAATATCAAAAATCTAAGAGGATCTTTTGCTGGTGCGTTTGGGGTTCCGCAGTTTATCCCATCCAGTTATAAAGATTTTGCCCTGCCTAGTCAGCCCGAATCTAGTTCGGATCTGTTTAAGGTCAG
>JAYSSX010000630.1:0-3932 GCA_043720315.1 Pseudobdellovibrionaceae bacterium
TTTGGAACTGACCTATTAAAAACACTATTGAAATATTTGGCAAACAATTTCTTACAAAAACTTAATTAAAGCATCTTGTTGAAAAGAGGCACAGCTGCCTTAATTTTGAGCATGAGGTGAAAGCCTTCACCAATAAGGATTTCACTGCGTAACAGTTAAATTCAGTATCTTAAATTATCGTATCAGATTTGTATTATAGCGCGTTAATTTATGAGCATCTTAAAAAAAAACCAGATTTAGGTCCTTATAATAGTTAAGAAAAGTTCACTTTGTTTCATGTTGAGACAGGTATTAACTATTTTTGAGGATATCCGATAAGTCTTTAGTCCAGGTAATAGACCACCTGAAGGGGCTTGATGGGAAAAACACGCACTAAAAGTAGCATGATAATTCTAGTATTGAGTTTTTGTTCACTGGGATTTGCCGACCCAGTGTGCACGACCAAGGCCGAGACTTTTTTAAAGAAAACTCCTAGTGTAAAAGCACGGATTTCTTGGCGAGTGGGAAAATACATGCCGTTTATGTCCACTGGAAAAGAAGAAGGTAATTTCTTAGAAGTTCGAGATGTCGATGGCCAGCAACATTGGATATCCAAACGCGATGTTTCCCGTCAGGTAAACTGCGTTGTTGTGAAGGCCTCTAGTGCAAAATTAAAAACCGGCCCGGGAAAATCCTACGATAATTCACCATTAGGTTTAGCTGACAAATACACTCCGTTTTTAGATGTAGGAGGCGAAGATGGTTGGACGCAAGTAAAGGACGATTCTGGAATTATTAGCTGGATTCAAATCGATCAGTTATGGCGAGTGCGCAAAAAAGTACGCATGAGTTTCGATCGTGGCTAAGGCAATGTTTCATTGGTCGGGTAATTAATTCCGCGCACTGTCGGTGGAACTCTTAGCACTCTCAGCACCACCAGGTGGAGTTGCATCGTTTAATCCTCAATCTAATTCTGATTTAAATAAAAATGTAGAGCGGGAATTTCTTTTTCCAACATAGGTAAAGCCACCATTTGTTTGGTTGATCTTTTCGGAGTGTAACCCGCTGGGTATACAGCGTGCATGATTCGGGATGTGAGTAACTCTAAACTACTGCCCTTAACTGCAGGGCCAATCAAACCGTCCTTTGAAGGGTCGGCATTGTGGCAAGACATACAATTCATTGCATAGATCTTACCACCACGTTCAGTAAGTTCAGCCGCCGTTGGCGGAGCCAATGCGCCCTCTTGTTTTTTAGTGCAAGAAGCCGCAAATAAAATCATTAATAGAGAAAAAATTAAAACCGAAGGTTTCATATAAACAATTCTCTGGTGCGAATTTATCCGCACCTAGGTGCGAACATTACATTCTTAAACCAATTTCAACCAAAGCGTAAACCACAAGGGTCAAAACAAAACCCATGTGAATAACACCTTTGATCGTTGTCAAAGGACCTAATTTTCCTTTAAGTGCATTGAGCTCTAAAGCAGCAACAACTAAAGTTACTAATCCCATAACAGCGCCAATTTTAGTCTCAGGAGTTACGGCCAAAGGTAAATGGCTGGCAGCGCCCATAAAAAACAACATTGGAATTGAAAATAAAGTGTTTGTTCGCGAAGCCAACAAAGCTTTTGCTCCGTTTGCCGCCGCCGCTGTGTTCGCAGCGCCACCTTTTGCCACTGCTTCAGCATTAGCTATAACAACTTGTTGAGCTGGCCAAATAACGAACCAAACATTCGCCCACATTACTATACCAAATAGAGCACCGATTGAAATCGCCAGGCCCCAACTGCTGCTGAAGGAATTTCCCATATGTGCTAAAATTCCCATATATAAAAGCCCTGTAATTAGAGTCCCCATTGCACCCCAACGGAACCACCACATTGCTCGTGGTAATAATTTGGTAAGGACGCCAGGTTTAGTCACTGCTTCGGCTTCGGCCATAAAAGCACCGTGAGTAAAATTGAAATAGTATAAATAACCAATCCACATCACTCCGAAAAAGAAGTGTAACCATCTAAGAATAAAGGCAACCGCTGTCATACCCCATAAAGAAATTTCCATAATTATGTCCTTTTCTAGCCAAGGCTTGTCCGGCTGAAGCACTTCGCCTCACCTTCGCCTTCGGCATTGTCTAACCACAGAATTATTCTCCGTAGTTCTGCTAAATTTTTATAACCAAAATATAGAACAGTTGAGAAATCAGGTCACTCATGGAAAAAAACGCAATGCAGCAGTGAGGAATTTCGACACTGAATTCATCGGCCTAATAACTCCGGCAATTTAAATAGGGACTGTAAGAGAATTGGATAAAGCTAGTTGTCTATTCCCGAAAGAAACTAATTGTCTATATAATGCTGGAAGGTATCGCGGGTAGCGCCTTCAGTATAAGGAAATAGCAATCGAGCGATGTATTTCTTGCCCACTTCCACGTTTTTCTTCAACGGCTGTCTTTCAGCGCTTTCAAAAAAATGAAAAAACGTCGAGGCCGTTGCCAATAAAACGCTGACAATAAAATCAGTTTCTTTTTCTGAATCGATTTTTCGAACCCAGCCATTTTTGATCCAACGACGATAAGTTAAAGTCATCATTTTCACAATTTTATCGATGTGGGCTTTCCACATTTTGTTTAAAAGTACGTCGCGACGGCGAACGTAGTACATCTCACGGTGAAAAAAGCGATAACGCCAAAAAACTTCGAAGGCCTGTTCAATACAAGCGATAGGATCTTTTCCTTTATTTTTTTTACTGACACTCCAAATTTTGTAATTCTCATTACACATTAATACAAAGATATCTCGGAGGATTTCTTCTTTATTTTCATAGTGGAAATACAGATTTCCTGGAGAAATTTTTAATTCTTTTGCAATGTGATTTGTAGTGACCGCAGATATACCACTTCGATTAAAAAGTTCGATTGAGGAATTTATAATTTTATCTTTGGTTTTCATACAGTCCTATTTAGAAGTTTTAGTGAAAGATAGTATATCTCAATAAAATGAATCTTTTTACATATTTTTCTTGCTTCGAAATCATTTTTTTTACCACAATAGAAAGGATGGGTAAAAATTCAAAATTAAAGATAACGCTTTTTTCAGTGCTGGCACTCCTTTTGGTCACATTATTCTTCTATTTTGTATCTGAAAGCCCCTCCGAAATTGCAAACCAGACCGTATCTAGAAACCGAGAACAATTGCAGCAATTTAGAAAAATATTTTCAGCGCAATTAAGCCCTGATTTCCTAAAAAATAACTTTCCCGTTCTAAAAGAGCTTCAAATTAACGGCGAAATCAAAAAAGTATCTTTGCAGTACACCTTAGATCCCGAGCTGCAAATGGAAGCCGAGAAACTTTTAAAATCGTACAAGCCAGATTATGGTTCGGTTGTGATCTTAAACGCAAAAACCGGCCAGATTTTGACATTAGCTAGTTACCAGAAACAAAAAAAACTACCCGATAACTTGGCAATGTTGGGTTCTTTTCCGGCGGCTTCAATATTTAAAATCGTCACTGCGACAGCGGCTATCGACAAATATCACTTTCAGCCCAATTCGACGATCCAATTTAATGGCGGAAATCACACCTTATATAAAAAGAATGTGATGAGCGGTACGGTCAACCGCTGGACTCGTTCGATGACCTTAAAGGAAGCTTTCTCCCGATCAATCAATACGGTTTTTGGCCGAATGGTCTTAGAAAATATGCAGCCTTCCGATTTATCGGAATATGCACACAGATATGGTTTTAATTTAAATGTAAACTCCGACATCGCCTTTGAAACAGGAACAACTCAAATCCCCGAAGAAAAAAACTTCGAACTGGCAGCTATTGCCAGCGGATTTAACAAAATCACTCAAATGAGTCCCATACAAGGTGCGATGATTGCAGCATCAGTTGTTCAAAATGGCCAAATGCCAGTTCCTTACCTGATTGAAAAAGCGATGGATGAAGAAGG
>JAYSSX010000631.1:0-4127 GCA_043720315.1 Pseudobdellovibrionaceae bacterium
TTTAGCCAAATAGACTTCACGCAAACAGTTTTCAAAAATTTTTACAATTCCCCATTGGCACGAAAAAAGAGCCTAGATACAAAATATGAACTGCGGTAAATAAAAGTGGTTCGGGGGGATCGTTTATGAACAGGTACTTATTCGTTTTTTTATTTTTATTAACTTCACTTTCAGAAGCTCAATTTATTGAAGTTCCACCGACACAACCGATTATAGTGCCAGCTCCGAAACCCATTTTGCTTCCTGAACCAAAGGAAATCATCAATCTTTCTAACCTCGGTTGTGAACTAGCTATGTATTCGTTGGGATCAGCCGATTCTACCCCATTACAAAAAGAAGCTGAATTGATTTTAAGTCTTAAAGGCTACTCGGTGGTTCATCGTGATATAGGAACATTTGGACTAGGAATAGTTCGTGTCTCTGAAATGATGGCTACTTTTTCTGCCGGCGCTGAGAACTTCAGCACCGAATCTGATTGTGTATCCCAAGATTTTGGAGCCTTTGGAAAATTCTATTCATGTAATTATGAATTGACCCTTTTTACAATGTTACCTTCGGGCGAATGGCTTCCTGTTTCCAAGATTAAAGAATCCATTAGGGATGTGCGTAACACAGACTCTTTTTACAACACTGTTTACAATCAATTAAAATCTTTACCTTATTGTCTTTAAAAGTTAGAGTTTCCAGGCTTTGAATCGCCTTATAAAGGAACCTCTTCCATGTACTTAAATCGAATAGAAAATCTACTTTCTGAAAAAATTAAGGGTATTGCTTCCAACGAAGATCCCGCCCATGACTACCTTCATTTTAAACGAGTTGTTACCACTGCTAAAAAACTTTGCGTTTCTGAAAAGGCAAAAATTGAGGTCATTTTACCAGCAGCTTGGCTTCACGACTTCGTTATTATTCCTAAAAATGATCCTCGTCGTAAAGATGCCTCGCAACTATCTGCTGATCAAGCCATTCAATATTTACAAGAAATTGGATATCCCGACATTTATTTTGAAGAGATCGCCCATGCTATTGCTGCCCACAGTTTTAGCGCTGATATTGAAACTAAAACAGTGGAAGCCCAAGTTGTGCAAGATGCCGATCGATTGGACGCGTTGGGAGCCATCGGTATAGCGCGATGTTTTGCAACCGCTGGTTTATTAAAGACTTCATTTTATAAACAGGAAGATCCCTTCTGTAAAAATAGGATCGTCGATGATAGAAGATTTACGATTGATCATTTCTACGCCAAGCTATTCAAGATAGCTGACAGTTTAAAGACTCAAGCTGGAAAAGTAGAAGGTCTAAAAAGAGTTGCGGTGATGAAGCAATATTTGGATCACCTGGCCGCCGAGATATGATTATTTCGACATTTACCAAAAAAATTATTCAGCATATTCGTAAAATTCCTGAAGGAGAAGTAGCAACGTACAAACAGATCGCCGAATTGGCTGGAAAGCCCCAAGGCTCGCGCGGAGTCGCTTGGGTTTTGCATTCCAGTTCAATCGCTTATAAATTGCCTTGGCACCGAGTTTTGAATTCTCAGGGAAAAATATCTTTTGATAAAAAATCCACTCATTATCGCGAACAAAAAAAACGGCTTGAAAAAGAAGGTGTCGAATTTAAGTGCGGTGGACAACTGAGCCTCTCTGATTTTCAATGGAATAAAAAGGCCTCGAAAGCATCGTATCTCGGTAAACCTAAGTTGTTCAGTTAGCCTTCGCTCAACAACAAGCTAAAATAAAAAGTCTTGAAGAATCCACTATTAGGTAACAAAATATTCCTAAACCTACAAATTTTAAGGGGGTTCTATGGAATATACGATGATCATCATTATGCTGGCATTAATTCAGTATCTGCTGTTTGGATTGAGAACAGGTATCGCTCGTCCAAAACTCGGCGTCGAGCCACCTAAAATGACAGGCAACGAAACCTGGGAAAGATACAGTCGTGTGCATTTGAATACCTTGGAACAAATTATCGTTTTTATTCCGGGTATGTTGGCATTCTCATATTATGTAAGTCCTAAGTGGGCCATTCTACCGGGCGTTGCTTATTTAATCGCGCGCCAAATTTATTCCATCCGATACATCAAAGATCCAAAAGGTCGCGGATTCCCGCCTACCTTTTTTATTAATATGATATTAGTTGTCGGAAGTTTAATTGGGATTGTGATGTCTTTAGCCAAATCGTAGACAGATACCAATAAGGAACAAAACCCTACCCTGTCCTTTTTTTCATCATTTCTTAACTGTAAAGCTAATACGACCGTTTGACTTCAAAAATCGGGTGGTCGGTAGTTTGCATTTGTTCCATCTGCAATTCACAATTTAACAAGGAGTAAAAAATGGATACCAAGGTTAGTTTTCGCGAAAAAAAATTATCAAACAAATATCCTACCGACCTGGCGAACGAAGTTATTGAAGAGCAGACAAAAAAAATCCCTAATCTTTTATTTTTAGGGCTAAGTCTAGCTAGCATCGCAGGTTCGGCAGCACTGACAGCAAAAAAGCGCCCAGATCTTGGAACTTTCGTAGGCCAATGGGTTCCGACGTTATTGATTTTTGGGTTGTATAACAAAGTCGTAAAGTTGGAAGATGAAATTCTACGCAGCCGAATGCATTAGTATCTGTGAAGCTGTTACTGATTGACACTCAAGGCCATCGTTCTCAATGAGCTTTCATGATGGGATGCGCTCTGCTTTTTTGATGATTCTTTCAGATTTCATGGTTATCTCTGTTTTATCAATTTGATAAAATAGGAGCTACCATGAAATCTTCATTTTTGATAACAGCAGTTCTTTTAGGCATGACAGCAAACGCAAACATTGAACCAGGAAATTGGGTTGGCGCAACAGTTAAAGGCGAAGAATGTTCGATGCTGGTTGGTGAAGCCTATTTTGAAAATAACATGGGACATCCTCTTAACGAACGAATTCGCATCACTGTTGGCGCCGATGCATTCGCAGTTGGTCATCCACCTGTTGTTAGCAGTGCAGACAGTTTAGCCTTTTTCAATCACGATATGTTCCAAGGAATCGTTCCGACCTCAACTGGGGCAAAAGCCTACATCATTAATATGGTTCACACTTCTGCTTTTGAAGGTCCTACTTCTTTTGAAGTTATTGAAAACCAATGGAAAGCGGGAACTAAAACTCATCTTAAATGTGAAAACATTAAGTTAGTAAAATAGAATTTAAACGACTGTGGTTAAATTTATTTTATTCCTCTTATTCTCATTCCAAGCCGCTGCCAATGATTGGACACCGCTGTCTCGATTAACAATCGAAGAACAAGTTCTTCAAGTGTTAACTGGGAAAACTGAGTACAAGGGAATTAAAATTTTAGAACGTAAATCGCTTAAATCAAAACAGCTAGTTCGCGAATTTCTAGCTGAAAAACTAGTATCCTATGGTTATTCGGTTCAGTTGCATAACTACAGTCAAATCGGTACCAATGTTTTTAGTCTTTTGCCTTCTACAACGGGCTCAAAACAGTTCGTCGTTGTTGGCGCTCATTTCGATAGTGTAGGAAATGCCGGAGCCAATGATAACGCTTCTGGTGTTTCCATCGTCATGTCCATGGCTGAAAAACTGATACAGCAAAGCGACAGGGATAAAAATGTTCTTTTTTGTTTTTTTGATGAAGAAGAAACCGGCCTTCTGGGAAGCAAGGCCTTTGCTAAAAAATTAGTCACTGAAAAAATAGATGTTCATTCTGCCCACACTGTAGATCAGCTGGCTTTTGATGGCGATGGTGATTTCGCAATTGAGTTAGAAGCAGCAACTCCCGAACTTCTACAATTTTATCGTTCAGTCAATTTTGATCAGAAGTTCAATTTAATATTAGAAACTTCGCCTATTACCTCAACTGATCACGATTCTTTCCGAAAATTAGGAATTCCTTCCATTGGAGTGACTGAAGAGTATTACCACGGTGATACGACGTCTTGTTACCATCAAAACTGCGACACCTATGATACAATTAATTTTGATTACCTATTCAGCGGCAGCCGATTCTGGACTGCTGTAATCAGCACACTAATTAGATAAAAAGACATAGACCGGAAAAAGAAAATAGCCCAAATTTCTTTGGGCTATTCAAGAGGAAGATATTATTTTTCAATATCTTTGAAAG
>JAYSSX010000632.1:0-1745 GCA_043720315.1 Pseudobdellovibrionaceae bacterium
CTACAGCAGTCTGAAGGATGCCGAAAGATTTTCGTCATTGCTACCAACGGAAATGGCGTTAACTGAACTGCCAGCAAAAATGGCGGCTTCATTGTACAGGCAGTCTCGCTATGACGAAGCTAAAATTTATTTTAAAAAGGCCGACAGCGGAATTGCCCTGCTTCGCGGTTCACTAGCTGATAAATTAAAGTCGCAGCAAGTGGCTAAAATTTATTATTCAATGGGCGATTTTTCTACTGATCAAATTGCAGAAGAAAGCATTCAAACACAGCTAGAAACTTTGAAAGCTTTGCAGATCTACACCTTAAAAAGTATTGAAATGAATGATCCGATTTGGTCCAAAAAAGGCTTTGAAGGATTACAAGAAAACTATTCTAATATTTGGAATGCCATTCAATCGATTCGCCTGGTGCAGGGGATGGAAGTCGTAGCCGCCCACAGACAAAGACTTTTAATTCAACAAAAAATGATGGGAAACTATCTGCAAATAGTAAATGAATTGGTAAGATTACGAAATCCCGAAGTTAACGCCGATAATGAATTTGAAAAGAACTTGTTTATCTTTATTAGTCAATTGGATCAGAAGGGAACAGAATTTTTAAATTATTCCTTTTCCGACACTCCACTGACAGACGATCCCAACCGAAAATTTTCTTTAAAACGTGAAGGTATGATTTATTCTACCCCTCAATTTGATGAAGAAAAAAAACCGAAAAAGAAGTAGCTAAAATGAAAGAAATATTACATTTAAATCTGTGCGATAAATCCAATTTGATTATGAATTGGTATAAAGATAAAACTAAAAATACTAGTTTTCCAATATATTCTAGTTATGACATTCGTGACTCGGGCTTTAAGATTTCTAATGTCGACGCCAATATTTATCCGGCCGGCTTCAATAATATTTGCCCCACCGATAAAGAGTCGACTCCTGAATTATTTGATTCTTATTTTCGAATACACTATGGCAGTAAAGTAAATAAGATCTTATTATTTACGGAAGAGCACACTAAAAACCCGTACTATTGGGATAACGTATATACAATTAAAAATTTGATCGAACAAACAGGGCGCAAAGTGATGGTGGGTATACCGCAACAATTTGATCAGCCAATGCAGTTGACCAGTGCTTCCGGAAAAACCGTTGAAGTTTTCTCTGCCTTTTCTAGTCAGTCAGCGATGAAAGAGTTCGCACCGGATTTGATCGTTTCGAACAATGATTTTTCTATTGCACAAGACGAATGGAAAAATGGCTGGAGTATTCCGGTAAATCCTCCGCACGATTTGGGTTGGTTTCAACGCAAAAAAAGTCGTTACTTTAAATTCTACAATCAGTTAGTAGAAGAATTGAGTGACTTAATGAAAGTCGATCCGTTTCTGATGAATGTGAGAACTGAAATTTTTGAGAATTTTGATGTCGGTGATGAAAACTCTCGTAAATTGTTAGCAGCCAAAGTAGATGACTTTATTGTTCAGTTAAAAAAAGAATATGAAAAACGCGGCATTGCCCAAGATCCATTTTTGTTTGTAAAAAATAATGCGGGAACTTACGGGTTAGGAGTTATCAAGGTTACTTCCGGAGCAGACGTTTTGGGTTGGACCTATAATTCGCGGAAAAAAATGAAGGCGGCTAAAGGCGGTCGTGAAGTAGACGAAGTTATTATTCAAGAAGGAATTCCTTCCGTCGTACAATCCGATGGCGCTACAGCCGAGCCTGTAATTTATATGGTTGGCTGTGAATTAGC
>JAYSSX010000633.1:0-1671 GCA_043720315.1 Pseudobdellovibrionaceae bacterium
TTACGGTCCACTGAATTTAAATTTCTACCACCAAAACGACAAAGTTTTTCATACTGGGAAATAGTTTTTAATTTTTCGCCCGCAGTAACAGGGTAAGCATTTGGAAATTTTTTTAGCCAAGTCCGAAAAAACGGGTAAGTCATTAGCTTACGATCATAGACAACCAAAACTTGGCGGGAATCTAATCGATTAATTTCAGAACAGCTACGAAGATTTTTTTTATAAAGAACACTACTTGTTTTCAATTTCTTTCCTTTGTAGAAGTTTTCACCCTCTTAAAAGACCGGTTCTAGTCCCGGAATTGAATTCAAAAGCATTTTAGTATAACTATGTTGAGGATTACTAAAAATAGCTTGGTTTGAATTCTTTTCAACAATTTCACCTTTATATATAACCAATATTTCGTCTGCAATATATCGAACCACATTCAAATCATGCGAGATAAAAATCATCGTCTGCTGTTCTTGTTGTTTAAGATCTTTTAAAAGATTCAAAACTTGTGCTTGCACTGAAACATCCAACGCCGAAACCGGCTCGTCACAAACAATCAATCGTGGACTTAAAATCAATGCGCGGGCTATGGCTACCCTTTGTTTTTGGCCGCCACTTAACATGTGCGGAAATTTAGTAAGCATCTCTACCGAAAGTCCAACTTTTAAAGCAGCATCCAGTACTGTTTGTTGATTCATCTTGCCCTTAATAATGAGTGGTTCAGCAATAGTATCAAAAATTCTCTTCTTTGGATTTAGCGACGAATGCGGATCTTGAAAAACCATTTGTACCATCAAAGACTTTTCAGATGCCGATAATTCAGAATGTTTACGGCCTTCAAATAAAACCTGTCCAGAGTCGGGCTTTTCAATTCCTAAAATCAATTTTGCTAAAGTTGTTTTTCCACTGCCTGATTCCCCAACAATACCTAAAGTTTTTCCTTTAGTTAATTGTAGGCTTAGATTTTTCACGGCCTCAATCTTTTGACCTTTTTTAAGGTAATAGGTTTTACCGACATTTTTAATTTCTAATACGCTATTTTTATCAATCACGAGGCGCCTCGTTTAACTTGCTATCGCCAACGCGGCGGGGAAAGTGGCACAAGACAGTTCGCCTTTGCAATTCAGAAAATTCCTGTTTGCATTGAGCTTGAGCCTTATAGCAGCGGTCAAACAACTGACAACCTTTTGGTCTTTGCAGAAGGGAAACTACTTGCCCAGGAATTGTCGGCAGACGAAAATCGGGATCTCCCATTTGTAGTAAATGCGTCGCAGGCAAACTCTTTAAAAGCAATTCGGTGTAAGGATGCTGTGGCTGCGTAAATAATTTGGAAACCAAACCATGTTCCACCACTTCGCCGGCGTACAACACATAGACGTAATCAACAAAACTATGTATAAGGCTAAGATCATGTGAAATAAATACCAATGACATCATCAAATCTTTTTGAAGTTTCATAAGAAGTTCAATAATTTGTTTTTGAATAGTCACATCAAGGGCGGTAGTGGGTTCGTCGGCAATAAGTAATTTCGGTTTACCGGCAATGGCCATCGCAATCATTACGCGCTGACAAATTCCGCCTGACAATTGATGCGGATACATTTTTAGCCGCGATTCGGGGTCTGTGATACCAACCTGTATTAACAATTCGATGATCTTGGAACGAATTTGATGTTTTGC
>JAYSSX010000634.1:0-2087 GCA_043720315.1 Pseudobdellovibrionaceae bacterium
ATCGCAAACAAAATCCCAATCAAAAAACTTACGACAGAGTTTTTCATATAAAAAAACCCAATTTTCTAAATACATAAACCGATACCATACCTGAAATAATAAAAGTAATGGTTGCGACTATGGAACGTACCGAAAGGCGGCTGATTCCACACACTCCATGACCACTAGTACATCCGCTACCCAACAGGGTCCCAAATCCCACTAAAATTCCTGCGACCACATTAGTCCACCAGTCCGACAATAAAAATCCTGAAAAAAAAGATGAGTTTATTTGATTGAGGATAAATCCTCCTGCTAGTAACCCCAAAAGAAAAGCCCAACGCCAAATCTCCTTCGGCTTAAACATAGCACCACTAATAATTCCGCTAATTCCGGTAACTCGGCCATTAAATAATAACATCATCGAAACGGCTGTTCCAATCAATACGCCACCTAATAAGGACTTTAACAATTCAGGGTTCATTTTTCTACCGGTTGTTTTTTCTCGCTCCAACGAAGCATTCCACCAGACATACTGACAGCTTTTTTGTAACCCAATTGCAGACTTTCCTTGGTCGCTGTCCCCGATCTTCCACCACTTCGACAAATAAAAACTATTTGCCTTTCGCGATCTCCATTTTCCAGAAAATGACTTAGCTGCGGACCGAGTGTCACTAACTTGGCACCTTTTATATGACCTAACTCGCCGTTAAACTCATCGGATCTACGAACATCTACTAAACTGACTTTATCTAAATTCGAAAGGACATCTTCTACAGAAACTTCAGGAACACCGTCCACAACTTGAGACATAAATGTTTTCCTATTGGCAACGATTCCACAAGCTAAATTTGCCGGCACGGCTTCATGAATTTTTTTCGGACTGGCTAGGTTCAAATCGGACATAATTCTTACGAATTCATTTAAGGATTTGTTTTCCGCCAAACGCGGATTAAATTTTTTCTCAGCTCCGATTGAACTGACAGTATGTCCTCGATAGTCATGGCCAGGATAAACCGGCAGGTCTTCAGAAAGTTTAAAAAGTTTATCATGAACACTTTGATACAATTTTTCAGAAGAACCATTTTGAAAATCGGTACGACCGCAGCCACGAATTAACAATGCATCTCCGGTAAATAAACGACCTTCAAAAAGGTAACTTAAACAAGTTTCGGTATGCCCTGGGGTTTCAATCACTTCTATTTTTTTATCACCTAAAAAAAGCTCCTGGCCTTCGGATAAGGGAATATCCACACAAGGAACCGCAGCGTGTTTGCTGACGCAAGTTTTTGCAGAGGTTCTTTTTCGAATTTCCCCGGCAGCGGTAATATGATCGGCGTGAATATGAGTGTCTAAAACGTAAACCAGCTTTAACCCTAATTCTTCAATTAATTTTAAATCACGATTGATGGTTTCAATAACCGAATCTATTAAAGCTGCTTCTTTAGTTTTTGGATCTGCAATCAAATAAGTATAGGTCGAAGATTCAGCCTCAAAAAGTTGATGGAAAATAATGTCTTGATTCATTCAATAATACTTTCTATTCGTCGGTCAGGAACTATCCACATTATAGCTACTGCAATGTAAACAAAGATAGAAATATATACTGAAAAATACGCGACAGAAATACCTAGCAAGTAAGCAACTACAGAAATTTTTCCCTTAAAATCGGATCCTATCGCCTTGTGCAAAGCCGAGTCCTTGGGGTGCTTACGAAGCAACGCTATAGTTAAAATTCTATAGGCGGCCCCAGCCATAAAAAGAACAATTCCGTAAGTGGCTACTGGTACAGGCTGGTTGTGAGTTTCATGCATCCAATTCGTGACAAAAGGAACCAGGGACAGCCAAAACAGCAAATGCGTGTTAGCCCACAAAACTAGTCCATCCACCTGTCTGGTAATCTGCAATAGATGATGATGGTTACTCCAGTAGATTCCGATGTAAATAAAACTTAAGATGTAAGATAAAAATACAGGTGCCAACTCGGACAAATCAGAAAAGGACGCCCCATGTGGAACCTTAAACTCTAAAACCATAATGGTTATGATTATCGCCATAACACCATCACTAAATGCCTCTAATCTACCTTTGTGCATTCGAATTTCTCC
>JAYSSX010000635.1:0-2670 GCA_043720315.1 Pseudobdellovibrionaceae bacterium
CTGAAACTTTCCAAGCCGAGCCTGCTTAAGCATTTCATCTAATGCAGGTCTTCGCTCTTTACTGCCCGATTCGCCCTGAACTGACCCACGCAATTCGGAAGAGTTGACCCACCCCATTCAAACGAACTGACCCGTGCGATTCGGTGAATTGACCCACCTATAATCGACTACGAGCAGTGCGCAATACTGAATCCAGCGACAGATAAATTTCAGCAGCAGATCCTTATTTTTAAATGGGGGTTTGATGAATAACCGGAGAATATCTGTGAACGTACAACAACAAATACTAATTCTACGCGATAAGAATTTTGGCATTCGAAGAACAGCAAAGGTTTTAAAGATTGCGCGCAACACAGTGCGAGATTTTTTAAGAGACTGTGATGCTGATAAAAACTCAGAATCTACATCTACTTTGGAATCAAAAAACAAATCCTCTGAATTTAAGATCAATTGGGAACAAGTTCATTTAAATTTTAACAAAGGTATTTTAATAAAAACGCAGTGGCGGGAAATATGTTTCGATGAGCAGATGACCTACAGTTCATTTTACCACCAGTACCGAAGGCTATATACAAAACAACCAGAAGTTACGATGCGATTAGTTCACGTGCCTGGCGAGAAAATATTTTTTGATTTTGCTGATGGAATATCAATTACCGATCGATTAACAAAGCAAAAAACCAAGACACAATTATTTGTCGGAGTGTTGCCATTTAGTGGATTAACCAAGGGTGAATTCTTATTGGATCAAAAACAAATTACGATGTTGCCGGCGGTGGAGAATATTTTTAATCAAATCGACGGTGTTCCGAAATATGTTGTCTTTGATAATCTCAAGTCAGCGGTAAATCGCGCTGATATTTACGACCCAGATACAAATCAAACGATGATTGAATTTGCCAATCACTGGGGTTTTGCGGTGGTTCCTGCACGTCCGTACAAGCCGCGCGATAAGGCGGCGGTCGAAGCTGGAATCGGCGTAATACAAAGACAATTTTTTCAAGAAGTGCGGGATCAAATTTTTTATTCAATTGGTGAATTAAACCAAAGCTTTAAAATATTTTTAGAAAGACTGAATAAAAGCGCTATGAAAGATCACGGCGGCGTGAGTCGTATGGAGCGTTTTGAAAACGAGAAGTTTTTGATGCAGAATCTACAGTCAAATAATTATGAACTTGCGACATGGAAGACGTGCAAAGTGCATCCTGATTGCCATGTTCAGGTTGAGAATAAATTTTATTCAGTTCCACATCAGTACGTTGGCGTGACTGTAAAAGTCAGAATCAAGAACAACACGGTAGAAGTATTTGCAATCAATGGCGAGGCGTTGTGTGTGCATCCGAGGATTAAAAATGGTGACCGTGCATCGACTATAGAGGCGCACTATCCAGAGGAGAAATTAGCAGCAAGCCGCTTTGAAATAAAGCACGCATTAAGGCAAGCAAGCCTTACGGGTCCGAAGACAGATGAGTTTATCAAGAAACTATTTGAGGATCAGTATCCGTTAAAGTATTTGCGCAGAGCTCAGGGAATATTGCGATTAGTTCAATCGGGCCAGGTGTCAAAAGAAAATTTAGAATACGCGTGTGGCAAGGCGTTGCAATTTAATCGGATGCAATTTGCATATGTAAAATCGGCGGCACTTTATCACAAGTCAGGGGGAGGAAAGCTTTGCGTGGTAGCACCGAAGCGAGATTTAAGTCACAGTTATTTACGTCAAGAACCGTCAACAATAAAATAAAGGAATAGAGTATGAACGAACAAGTAAGGCAACTGGCCTATGAGATGCGGCTGATCGGAGTGCATCAGAATTTTGAATCTAGGGCGAGCGAAGCGGTGAAAAGTGGTCTTCATCCATTAGAGTTTTTAAATTTGCTCTTGCAGGACGAGAAAAACTATAGAAAAGATCGATTATCAAAGTCACTGACAAAGCGGGCTAAGTTTAGACATCAGGCTGATATGGAGGACATCGATTTAAGTTACGATCGTGGATTAACGAAACCAAAAATTAAAGATTTAATGCAGCTGGGTTTTATAAAGCAGAAAGTGAATTTATTAATACTTGGAAAAACTGGTGCGGGAAAAACACATTTAGCGATATCGCTGGGACGAAAAATCTGTGAATCAAATTTATCGGTGATGTTTTTGCCAGTGACGTTGATGTTTGAAGAAATTATTGTGGCGAAATCAGCGGGAAAGTTTTTGGGATATTTAAATAAATTAAATCAGACCCAGGTTTTAATATTAGATGATTTTGGTTTAAGAAATTACACGCATGACGAAGCCAATGTATTAGTTGAGTTGTTAGAAGCCAGAATAAAAAAAGGACCAGTGATCGTAACATCACAAACAGATCCGCTGGGTTGGTATAAATTATTTGAAGATCCCGTGATCGCAGAAGCTGTTGTTGATCGGTTGCAAAACCCGAGTCAAAAAATCCAGCTGATAGGTCCGTCGTACCGTGAAAAATTAGCATCACCGAATCTGACTAGAGGAAAAAGTCTTGAGTTAAATAACCAGATGGCTTAAACAGCAGTTCTGTCGCCGCAGGTGGGTCAATCCAACCGCACTGGGTGGGTCAGTTCACCCGAATCGCGCAATGCAAATAATTACCAGCGAAAAAGTCACCTGTAATTCGCTTAAAGGGACATTAAACTGGGTTAATAGCTT
>JAYSSX010000636.1:0-1655 GCA_043720315.1 Pseudobdellovibrionaceae bacterium
ATAAAGCGTTTTGCAGAATAAATTGTATTTTCAGGATTAGTCACCGCTTGTCGTTTAGCGATTTGACCTACTAGTCGTTCGCCGTCTTTTGCATAAGCCACTACTGATGGAGTGGTACGGGCGCCTTCTTCATTCACTAGAATGATCGCTTCTCCACCTTCCATAATAGCTACACAGGAATTGGTTGTACCTAAGTCGATACCAATAATTTTACCCATTTTTCACTCCCATAAATTGATTAATAAATGTCATTGTTTTTACACTACTAATGTGGGTTTGCAGGCTTTTACGTCAAGGTAATAGCCCCAAAAAAACCGAGAATTCTAAAAAAATCTATTTTTTCTTGCTAAAAAACGAGTTCTTAGAATCACCATGAACGTTAATGCCTCGATTTTGGGCAACTTCCTTTAAAAGCTTCTCATCTTCTTTACTGACCTTTTTTGGGATTTCAACTTCCAGTTGAATAAAAAGATCTCCCCGACGCGCTCCTCTTAAGGAAGGAATCCCTTCTCCGGGTATCCGTATTCTTTCCCCTGGCTGCGCGCCCTTTGGGACTTCAATTTCTTTTTCTCCAGTAACGGTTTTTACCGTGACATCAGAACCCAGGACCATTTGCAGATAATCGGCTTTATAAACACTATATAGATCATCACCATCACGTTCAAAATCAGGGTTATCTTTGACCGCTACTTCAACGTATAGGTCACCCGCATTTCCCCCGTTAAAACCGCCTTCGCCTTCTCCAGTAACACGCAAACGTGTGCCCGAATCCACTCCAGCTGGAATCGTGACTTTAATTTTGCGCTGCGAACTAACACGGCCGGAACCATCACAAGGTTTACAAATATTCTTTACCGTCTGACCCTGCCCATGACAGGTAGGACAAGTGGTGGCCATCTGAAAAAAGCCTTGAGTACGTACAACTTGGCCGCGACCAGCACAGGTTTTACAAGTTTCAGCTTTCGACCCTTTTTCAGCCCCGGTTCCAGTACATTCTTTACATTGAGCATCGGTTTCAAAAACTATCTCTTTATCGATCCCCGTAACAACATCCTTTAACGAAATCTCGGTTACGTAGCGAAGGTCAGAACCTCGGCGAGAGCGTGTCCGACTTTGCGTTCGTCCACTGCCCATGCCTCCACCAAAAAAATCTCCAAAAATATCGCCAAATTGCGAAAAAATATCTTCGGCATTTGAGAATCCGCCGAAGCCGCCTCCGCCTTGCGAAAAAGCACTGTGGCCAAATCGGTCATACTTAGCCCGTTTATCTGAATCACTTAAAATCTCGTAGGCACCAGCTGCTTCTTTAAATTTGTCTTCAGCTTCTTTGTTCCCTGGGTTTTTATCAGGGTGAAACTGCATCGCCAACTTGCGATAAGCTTTTTTAATCGATTCTTGATCGGCGCCTTTTTCGACGCCTAAAATTTCGTAATAGTCTCTTTGTGTGGGCATAGGTTTTTGTAAAATATGGGAATTTCATTTAAAGCGTCAATATCAATATAGAAAATTAATTTTTTTGCACTTGCAAATAATCACCAGGCCAACCTAAAATTCTAACTAGTGATTAAAAACAAAGCAGCTCTTCCTTTCTTAGCGATTTCACTCTTTTTATTGGTGATCTATGGCGCTGTTCTGTTGCAAGCTCCGACTTTAAG
>JAYSSX010000637.1:0-2223 GCA_043720315.1 Pseudobdellovibrionaceae bacterium
GGAATTTCTGGCACACCATCGCGATTTAAGGGACCGCTACCTTGAATCACCTCACTGGTCTTCACACCCTGCTTATTTAAACTTCGAATTTTGGCCAATTCAATTTTGGTTTTTACTAATTTGTTCATTATTTATTTTAACATTTCACAATGGAAAAACTGATCAGAAATGATTGAACTCACTCCCCATTCTAGCAACTGTTGGGCCTTCAATCTATCATTAACTGTCCAGGCACCGACTGGAATCTTTTTCTTATGACATAATTCCATTAATTCCTCATTGATCATTTTGTAATCTAAATTCAGCATGTGAAATCCCGTAATCGGAGCCAAAAGCATCTTTTTTAAATAAAATTTATTATCCTTGTGATCTTCGCTGCTTACCAATAAAGCACGTGGGATCTGCGGCGCCAACTGTTTTAAAAGATACAACGAAAACGGATTAAAGCTAGAAAAAAGAACTCGGTTTTCAACTTTTAACTTTCGAATCAATTGAACTACTTTTCTCTCCAGAGGAGTTCCTGCCACCGAATTTGTTTTCAACTCAATATTAATGAAATTTGGAACCTTCGCATCGGTTAAAACTTCTTCTAGTGTCGGCGCATTCACCTCTAGTTTACATTCATCGGCAGTAAGATCCAAAATCCTTCGACTATTTTTAGAAAATCGACCAGTAATTGAATCATGAAAAATGATTGGGATTAAATCCGATGATAACTGTACGTCGCATTCAAACATTTCAGCTTTTTGCAGTTTCGCCTCTTTGAATGCGTCCAAGGTATTTTCTTGAGTTCCCGAAACCCAAACTCCGCGATGCGCTTGGAATTTGGGAAGCCGTAACGCTTCCTTAGGCCAAACGGCTGCCCTTAATAATTTACTGTTGTATAATTTGTGGATGGAATCGATCACCTTTAATCTCCCACTTCATTTTGGACTTGGAATCTTTAAGATAACCGGAAAGATTTTGATTCTGGTCCCAACCTGATATTGTTTCAATTCGACTATCATAATGGCCAGCCTGAAAATTCCAAGCCAAATCAGAATTCATTGCTGTCGTTAATTGCAGCTGCGGTTTAGTAAAAATAAATGTTCCTTCTTTTGACAGTAACGGAAAATTTAAAGAATTAAAAAACTGACTGGCCATCGAGTTTTGCATAATTTTTAACTCGGCTGAACTAAATTGAAATACGAATTTTTCCCCACTTTTTCGACCCGTCACAGTCAAACGATCGGTATTAACTCCTTCAATCAAACTAGGAAGCATACTGATCTTCATATTAATCTCATTTAATCTATGCTGTTGAGTCTCCATCTTTACTGAACCCGACATTGCACCGAAGTAACCCGAGTTCGTCATTAGCCTTTGTACATTGGGCGAAAAGCTGAATTCGTCGATATCCATTTTTAATGAAGAGTTGGACCATTCCTTGTTTGACTCTATAAAAATCGAACCTATAAATATCCCCTCATTAGGTTTCATATTACTAATTTTAATTTGCCAATTATTTTGATCCAACTGCGGATCATACTTAACCTGAGCTAAAATCAAACTAAACAACTGAAAATCTCTTTTTCCTTTATTCGAAAAAATCAACTCCAATCCGCTATTTTCTAATTTCATCATAAGACGGTTTTTTTCGTCTACGTCGATTACTCCCGAAATTCGACCGAAACTTTCGATGTAATCGGGAACAGAAGCTCCATCTAATGAGCTAATGAAATCAGTTAACGAGAAATTTTTTACATCCACATGGTAAGGTTTAAATATAGCTGGATGTAGCTGTTCTAAAAAAACATTTTTAACATCGATCTCACCTAAATCACCATCAATCAAAACGCTCTCGATCAGTCCGCTTCCCTTATTTAAATCGTTAACCGGTAAACTAAAGCTGCTCTTAAGACTAATCCATGTCTGCTGTGGAGAAATTTCTTTTTCGATAATTTTATACTTCTTAAAAACAGCAGCAATTTGATTTAATGGCAAATGTTCTAATTCAACATTGACCGTCGCTTGATTTTTAGCCTGGTTCAAGTCGAATCCCATTTGATAAAGGCCTTCGCGCCATTCGCCGTTTATTTTAGCGCGCAAACTGTTCGGCAAAAACTTGTCATAAGATAACTCAAAATCAGCAAATGAAGAGTAGTCGCCTGACAAAGTAGCACTATCTGCCTCAATGACGGCATTAACGTGAACCTTATTTAAATTGCCGCTTAAAAACTGCGC
>JAYSSX010000638.1:0-1593 GCA_043720315.1 Pseudobdellovibrionaceae bacterium
GAAAGTCGCGGATCTTGTCGATCAATTCTTTTTCCTTGGTCAGACAAACCCCAGCAATGATATCGCTATGACCACCAATAAACTTTGTGGCCGAGTAAAGAACAATATCTGCGCCGATCTTTAATGGGGACTGAAACACGGGGCCCATAAAAGTGTTATCGACAGCCATCAAAGCCTTAGGAGAATGTTTCTTCATCAAAGCTCGGATAGCTTTGATGTCAGTCAGCATCATGGTTGGATTGGCTGGCGTCTCAAGATAAACTAAATCGAAGGGACCTTCTTTCTGTAAAAGAGCTTCGACCTTTTTCAAATCACTGGTATCCACGGGGAAGGTTTGGATGCCAAATCGTTTTGGACAGAATTCCTTAAAAAACAGGTAAGAGCCCCCGTAAACGGGGTCCGTGTACAAAATTTTTGCATTTTGCGGCAGAAGACTCAATACGGTTAAGCTAATGGCAGACATTCCTGAGGGGAACAGCAATGCATGGTGCGCACCTTCCTCAGCGGCCACCAATTTATCTTCAGCAATTTCGATATTTGGATTATTAAGGCGAGAATAAATCAGACCTGGTTCTTTTTTATCATTGCCAGGCAAATGATAGGCCCTTTGAAAAAACTTTTCACCATCTTTTGCGCTGGAGAATTCAAAGGTCGAAGTACGGAATAAAGGCGCCTTAACAGAGTTTTGCGACAATCCTGAACGGTATCCTACCAGAATAACCGACGTTGCCGGATGATATTCGCGAAGAGGATCCTTATAGTGCCTAATCTTTTTATTTTTTGCGCTTTTTTTCATATTCGGAATTTAGAAAATATTAAGACAAATTGCACCTAAAAAATACGCCGACCTGAAACTTGACTTTGGGGCTCATTTCCTCGATATAAACCCATGACTTTTTCTAACCAATCTGCCGAAGTATCCATCCCATTTTTTATTCATTATAAAAACAAACCTTATCGTTACCATGGTGTTGTTAAACACAGCGAAACGCTGGAAGAATTAGTCCATTATGAAACTCTTTATGAAAATATAGAGGGAGCTTTTTGGGTCCGACCCAAACAAATGTTTTTTGAAAATCACAGTTCCAGAGTAGCTCGATTTAAACAGCAGATTCTGCAGCTGGATATTATTTGGAATCCTGGCCATGATACTTTGGAAATGGCCTTTGAACTAGGGCTAAGAATATTTGCTGATGAAAACAGCGCAAACACAGTTGATCGCGCGAAAATGAAATTGAAGTGGGTTGAAAAAGTCAAAACGCAGAAAAATCTTTGTGTGGTCACAGCCAGAATCAAGGGCAGTGAGCAGCTGGTAGGTTTTAAAGTTGGTTTTCAATTAGAAGATAATGAGTTCTATGCATGGCTTGGGGCTGTGGAAAAACAGTATCGCAATCTTTCTATTGCTAAAGAAATGCAGGTCTTTTTTGAAAAATCCCTGACATCGATGGGGTTTAAGAGATTAAAGACTAAAAGCAATCATCAGTGGACCGAACAAATGTGCGCTAATTTAAAAAATGGCTTTCGCATTATTTCCGTAAGTGATCAGCAGGAAGTGATGTTTCAGAAATCGATATGATTAAAATTTCTTTTCTA
>JAYSSX010000639.1:0-29221 GCA_043720315.1 Pseudobdellovibrionaceae bacterium
TTGCGTTGCTTAATTATTAGCAGCTTTCTTTTTCAGGAAAAAACGCGAGATCACCTGTTTAAATAACAAAACTAATGCGCCCACTAAAAGAATAGCTAAAAATACATATTTGAATTGCTGTAGTTTTATCAAAATCGGCTCACCGTAGTGATAAACCAATAAAATCTGTGTCGGTACACTTACGCAAGCGGCAATGGAATCGACCAAAATAAATTGCCACACAGGAAAGGCCAACATACCAAAGGCTATATGTGCGGGAAATCGAATTCCTGGAGTAAAACGGAAAATAAATGCAGCAAATATTCCATAACGTTTTACCCACGTATTAATTCGGGCCATCACTTTTTCATTAAATACCATTTTAAATCTAGGCAATTGAATCAGACGTCTACCAAAAATTCGCCCTAACATAAAAACTAAACAGTCAGTAAATATCACGGCTATGGTTGTAATAGCCGCCGCTTCATAGCCGTTAACAACTTTTGCATTAACATCTGGTGGTGGAAAAAGTTCGGGGTTGGCTCCCATAAATGCGATCACACCAACAGTTAAAATAGTGACTTCTTCTGGCAACGGAAATCCAAACCCACTCGCTATCATCATCCCTATGACAAATAAATACACCAGACCGGGCTGATAAGCATATTGGGCCATCCAGTGAAAGATGGGTTCGTTGAAAAGACTCATCGAAATACAATATCAGCTATTTTATCTATTGAAGAGACTCGGAACACCGTGCTAATCATAGATTTATGGCAATTTCTGAAGGTAGAGGCTTTGAATACGGCGTTTTTCATATAAAACCGGACCATTCTGCCCCTTTAATCGACTGCGTCTGTACTGAATTAGAATTAGAAACTACAAAAGTCCAAGAACTGCTCGACTTTGGAGCAGTTTACTTAAATCAGGATCGCGTCTTTAAAAACCAAGATGTGGCCGCTGGCGATTTGATTCGGGTGCATAAAACCCCGCGCCGATTCGAAGTCGAAAGCATTGATTGGCAGGCGCGAATTGTTTCTGAAGAGGTAGATTTCTTAGTCATCAACAAACCACGCGGAGTTCCCTGCCACTCTAGTGTCGATAATTTTTATGAAAATGTTTTGCAGCAACTACAAAAAAAAATGCGTAGTAGTCTGTTTATTACGAATCGGTTGGACGTTCCCACTGGCGGATTATTAGTTTTAGCAAAGTCTAAAACCTTTCAGTCCGAATTTAATATTTTATTAGCAGAAAAAAAAATAAAAAAAATCTATAAAGCCATCGTTCCTGGTAACTGCAATCTGTCCGGCTTATTGACTCATTATATGGAGCCGATGCCCACTGCCCCTAAAAAATTGAGTTTTGTACCTAAACATGGCTTCCTAAAATGCCAGCTGGAAATTTTAAACTCTTATTTTGATCAAGAAAATAATCAATCTGAATTATTCATCGATTTAATTACTGGCCGCACCCACCAAATTCGGGCGCAGTTAGCTGAAATGAGTTTTCCAATATTAGGCGATACTCAATACGACGGAATCGTCGATGAAAAAAATAAGATCTCGCTATGGTGTACAAAGTTGCAATTCAAACAATATGAGTTCGAACTGACTTAATAGCCTGATATCTGAATTTCAAATTCTTCTTCGCCGACACCTTTAACGATTCTTTTTATAAAAACCTGATCCGATGTCAGTTTACGAAAATCTTCCCTTGGATACATGGTTGAGCTTTTCCAACAGGTCACTCCGTAACCTCGACAAAACGCGGAAATACCGGCTTCATTTTCCTTCGGGTTTAAACGAAAGTCTTCAAACAGTCGATCAATAATGTCATCGATAAGAATTCGATACCGACCAGCAAGAGTCTTTTCTTTATTTATTTTATCATCTACTCGATTAGATCCTTGGCGTTTGGGCATATACCAATCGCAACTCACATGAACTAGTGCCGTAAAATCTTCTTTGCAGACCACAAAGGCACAGTCTCCACTTTCGGTCTTCACAGTGCAGTCCTTTATTTTTCCCGGACCTATTGTTTGCCGTTGGCCAGATTGATCTACGATTTGAAATCGGCTGACCTCTTCGTTTGTCAACCGAATTGGATCGTAATACTGAACAGAAGTACATCCAACTAGCATCAAAATAATGAAAGGCAGCAGCCGAACCATTCAAGTCTCCAAACCAAAAGGTAACCGAATGCTAACCGACTGGCTTGGAATCTGCAAAGTCAATCTGTGTGTTAATTTAAAAAGATTAGAGGGATTTGTATGAAAAAACTACTCGCAATTTTGGGCCTACTGTCAATTGTGTTTACAGCCGTGCTTAAGCCCCAACCTGCAAAAGCTGCTGATGATCAAATGCATCTTTATGGATCTGCATTTATGGCCATGGCCTCAGGAATACATCCTGACTATGCCATTGCAATGTCATTAGGAAATGAAATGATCGACCGTGGAATCTGGACAACTCCAATGGGACTTCCGACTCCTCGCCTTCTATTCCACTTTCTAGGCACTCCTGCTGATTTTAATGTGGATGAAGGAATTATCCGTCGTGGTTTAGCCATCGCAACTATTAAACATCCACTGTTTTATAACTTGCTACATAAAGGTATGCTCACAAAAAACCCCGTAGATCTTGGCAAGGCGCTGCACCTGTTAACTGATACCTTTTACCATGCCGGTTACTCGAATTTACTTGGCCATGGTGAAGGTGGTCATCGTCCCGATATGCCTTATGATGAAATCTTAAAAGCGCGTCTTTGTTTTCAAGCGATCGTGGAAGTTCTTTTCATCATCCGCGACATGCAGCCGGGACCAAAGGACTTTAGCGTGCTAAAAAGAATCGTTGAAGACGTCAGTAAAAATCCTGCTTACGAAAGCAAATTAAAAGTGGTCACTGGCGCAAATACGGTTGACGGAATCGTTGAGATTCTTGCTCGTCGTCCCGATTTATTTACTCAAGTAGTATTGGATCACCCACAAGTAAGAAACACTTTTTTTACAACCATGGAAAGAACTCCTGGCTATCGTAAATTATCAATGAAAGAAATTTTCGGACTTCTTATTAAAAAGGGCTATACAACTTTAAAACCACAAGACTTTGCCGAATTAGCAACCCAATTTCGTGATCTTTCAGCGCGAACTGATTTGATGCCGATGGATTCTACAAAAATCGTGATCTACCGTTTTTTACAGTTGCAAGATCCTATGCTTAAACAACAGGCCGCTGAAGAGCTGAAAACCATTGGTTACGATGCCGCTGAAATGAAGGCAATATTAGACCGTGGTCACTTTGACTTTTCTACATTGGCTGGCTTTGACGACATGAAAGGTCTTAATGCAGAAATCAACACGAATTATATTAAACATATCGATTCTTTAAGATTCCTAACTACTAATTTGGAAACTTTTATGAGTCAAATTACCGAAATCGATAGTAACGGAAAAAAATCTTTTCTTCCTTCGTCTCGTTGGCCGCAAGACGTTCGTACTTTTGCCGACACTCTTCTTCCAGATATGCTTGCTTGGACTCGCATTATTAATCATGGTGGAGCGATCCGTCTAGAAGAACATCGTGACATCGGAAATCTTTTTTCTACTCAAACCGATGCAGAAGCTGTTATTAGTTCTATCGATCGTGACCCAAGCTACTTGGAAAACACAGTTGAAATTCTTAAGGGAATCGAATCAAATGCTAAGACTTTAAAAACAGCGGCGCGTTTAAGAGCGTTGGCGGAGATCGCAAGATCTATTTCCTATGAACTTACTAAAGATATGTTTCCGATGAAAACTTCGGCTGATCATAAAGCTAATTTTGAAAATGATAAGTTGTCGCATGCTGTATTTGCAAAAGAAAGTCGAATTATGGCGGCTCGTAATTTAATTACGGAATTCTTTAACATCGATATTTTGCGTGGACCAGATCCATTCCACGTTTTCGTAAAACAAAAGATGCAGGCCGGCTTCACTCGAATAAAGGGCAAAGTCCCACAAGTCGTTGCTCAGGTGGATGCACAAGTTGCTGAAATTATGGAATTAGCGCGTGAATTCAATCATTCCATTGGGTTTGGACAAAAAAATGCAGACGGAAAAATAGAACTTCCAATTGATCGTCCAGATGTTTTTCGAGTAGCGCCTAACTTAAGCCTTTCAGGTTATCTCTCTTGGACAATGTCTACGTTTCAGTATGTTGGCCGAGTCATGTTAAAGCGTGCCCAATCTAAAAACGCTGCAATCATGGGTTACGTTTCTAATGGTGAAAAAATGAAGTCCGAAGTTGTTCAGCAAATTGAACGGCAATATTACAAGCCGACAGATTCACAAAAATCTAATTTGTGGAACCTTAAATTCGGTGAAATGAATTCACGTGATGAAGCTCGTAAATCTAAAGTAACAGGCCTTCCAGGAATCGTTCGCTGTGAAAGCCTTCATATCCGCGCAAAATAAAATCCGATCCGTGACTTTTGATTGAGTACAATCAGTTCGAAATCACGGAAGTTTTATTTAAATTTTTTCTATCAGAGTTTGTCGAACTTTTTTACGTTAATGGACTATCTATTACTTTTTTACCTGTAAAAATCCTAACAGTTTAGATTACAACCATTTGCTACTATACTCCTGGCTGAATTACCCCCTACCAGGAGTACTAAATGCGATCCCCGACGATACATAAAAAGGCCATCACTATGGCTTTAGTTGCGGCTTTAATTACGCCAGTAACATCCATACAAACACAGGCCGCCAGCAAAACTGGCCACAAGAAAGCTAAAAATCTGATCGAGCGATTAGTTGGATTTGACGTCCACTTGGCGCAGTTTGGATCTAATGTAAATCAAATGGTAGATGAAGTTCCCTTATCTGCAGCGACTCAGTCGGGAATGGCCTCAGACAAGCTGCACTTTCCAGCCGTTAAAACTCCGTCTGACTTAAAGAATGGCGATCTTCTTAATATCCAAAATAACAATGGTAAACGCACCCTAATGGGCGCAGTAAAGTCATTTGTGGTAACCAGCTCTACGCTTCGTGGTGTGGGTGCCTTAGGCAATGCTGAGGGCTTTGAAATGGCTGCGCAGTCCTTAGACAAGGGTAATGCCACTGGCTTTTTTATGGGAATGCACTACGCCATGGATATGAGCGCTTTATTTCATGATGGTTACTTAGGATCTCTAAATGCTCCTATCCCAGGATTAAACCGATTTCTAAAAGTGCCCTTGGGTCATTTGGTCGACGGAACTTCTCCTGATGAACTAACCGTTGCTAAAATCTATTTCATGCTGGAAAACCTAGGTCCTTTCTTAATCGCATTTCGCGAGGCCCAAAACGGAGTCGGCGTAGACAACGTTTGGTTAGAACATCTAAAAGCTCAGGGCGTAAATGTAATGGATGCGAGCGCTATTGCAACATGGTTTTTCAAACAAAAAGAAATCGAACAAGTATTACGCCAAGAACTTCGCGGCGACCGTGTAGATCCTTATGTTGACTCAGTATTAACAGATCTTCGCTTTGCACTTACTGAATTAGGATTTATTTCTGAAGAAAATTACAAATATATGGACGAGAATCTTGCGTTGATTAAAACACGAATGCAAAAAGCCCGTTTAGATATGAACGAATCGGTACATTTGATCGACTTAGTTAAAGAATTTGCCAATCAAGCATGGAAAGACGGAAAATTTAACGAGCCAAACGTCATCGCCGAAACTACAACTGATTATCGCGGAAAATACGAGGCGACTCAAAGATTAGATCAGTTGATCATCGAGCCCAGCTATTTGAATCCGGCTATGCCACAGTATGTTCGTGATTCCGTAGAAGCAGGTTTAATGTCAAAATCAACGAATGCTCCTTATACACGCGGTTGGATTTTAGATCAGATCACTGAAAAATTAACTCGCGGAATGTTACATTCGCGTTGGTCAAAATTCAATTATGCTTTTTACAATGAAGACGTTAAGGCCGCCAAGGCCCAAGCCGAAACCGATGCCATTGATAAAATGGAAATGATCCTTTTCAAAAATAAATCGATTTATATGTATGAAAATCCAAAAATGGTGTATTGGAATAAAGTATTTAAAACTTACTGGTCATTAACAATCGATGAACGTGGAAATTCATTATTTAGAAAAGCGATTTCATTTTTCCGTGTGATTCTAGCTACCGAATTATTTCCGGGTTATGACATTCACAATCCCCGATTTACAACAAAAGTAGAGATTTTCTTTAAGACGATTGGATACCTCTTTAGCGAGGAACTAAAAAATCCTTTAACGACCAAAGGAAATTTAGCCGTGCGTTTTGATGATGTCAGGGATCGCTTGATCAAAGAAATCAGAGTCAAATATCCAGATGGAATTATGACGGAAGCGACTTTGGCAAAAAATCGTGATCACTTTGTCACCGTCCAGTCCAGATACAATGACAGTAATCAACGTTCGGGCCTAATCCAAAAAACCGCTGGCTTCATTGTCGATAAAGTCGATACACGTGATGCAAAGAAAAATAGCGTAAACCTAAGTCTACGCTGCGAAAATGTTCATTTGAAATAATCAATTATAGAAGCGCGCAGACATGCGTGCATTTAAATCAGTCGTGCAAACAGGCGAATTACTGAAGAACTAGATTCTGCGCCAACTGGGCGTAGAATCTATCTTGTTCTCGCTTAATATAATCTAGGTTCAACACACCTAAAGGGAAAAATAAACGGTGATCCACCACTTGTTCCCAGTGCTCCAGATGCGCATAATCTTTCATTAACTTTGGTGTAATATTTCGGCCGGATTTTGAAATAAAATTTTTCACCGCAAAAGCCGAATCCCAAGTCACAATACCATCTGATGCTGTATCTCCGCCCAAAGCATCCGTTACCATCAGTACTGAACTTAATTGTTTGGCATCAAACCAAAGAAGCCCCGGTGACTGAAAACCACCATAAACTTGTACTGACAAATCATCAGGTACTTTTAACTTATTCATAAAATCAGTTATATTTTTGCGATTTAATTCAAGAAGATTTCCTAAACTGATCCACTGAAGAAGATAATCAATTTTTGAAGCAAAGTCTTCAACATTATCTAAAAATCGAAGTCCAGAATAAGGAGTACTAATTGTTACAATTTTAGTAATCGGTAAATTAGTTTTCCCCGAAGCGTATAATGAATATAATCCACCAGCACTATGGCACACTAGGTACATTTTTTGATCAGCCCGCAATTTGCTTTGAATGCTGGTTAAAAAATGAATCAGAAGTTCGCCATTAACGGCGATGCCACCAATAGGTTTTAAATTATTCACTACATAAACATCAAAACCTTGTGCTTGGATTGCGGCTGAAATCGAACGGCTAAAATACGGATCCTTCCAAGGATTTCCCGACTCATTGGGCGCAGGAATACTGGGCGCCAAAGAGTTAAAAAAACCTGGAACCAAAACAACAACATCCCGTTTCAAATTCTTAACATTTCCTGGATAAAATTGTGCATTTGCTAAAAAAGAAAAACACAAACTGAACAGGATCAAAACGGATTTAAAATATTTCTTCATAAAAAACCCTCCCCTACGTACTAGAGTTTATTCTTTATCAGACAGAAGGGTCAATAATACCGGCTAACGCGATATGGAAACTAACCTAAATTTCCTAAGAGTACTTATTTTTCATATCAACACACGTATATGCGCTCTGAAAAAGAAAAAGCCACGGTTTTAACCATGGCTTCAACTTAATGCGTCTTTTTTCTTACTATTTAATAGCTAGGCACCAAAACCCAGCCAGTTAAAAACGGGTGCTTCTTCAACTTGTGAAGGATCTTCTTTCAAATACAAATCAATGTATGTTGTATATGTCGGCTTAATTTTAGCGGTAATTTTTCGACTGTAAAGTCCCGGCAAACTCAAAGTGAAACTCAAAGGAATTCCGGCATCAAGAATGGCTCTGGCCTCTGCCTCACGACCAGGCTTTGGATAAGCTCGACCCATAAGAACAATTCGAATTTCTTTAGAGTTTTTGTACTTCTTTATCGTAGCAAATGAACTCATAAACTGACTTCGTCTTCCAACTTGGTGAATAAAGGGATCGGATTCAGTATCAACGCGACTTTGAAGTTTTGAATCATCACTTTCTACATTCTTGATCGACGGATCGTTCATAAATTTTTTGATGTGATTCAAATCGTTTTGTGTCATTTCGTAACTAAGCGGAACACGTACGTTTAAAGTTAAGATGTAAGTTCCTAACTCGTCTCTCAATAAATTACTGTCCGTTGATCGCGCTGATGCATTAGTCACATTAAAGTATTTATTTACTAAATCCTGATCGCAATTTACGTTTGATCCTGCTTCACATTTAGTCAACGTTTGAATGACATGTTTGAAATTAGGATGTTTACAAGTTGCAGGATCGGCACATTCTTTATTCATAATAACGACGTCAACGCCTAACCCCTCTGCAAAGTCTGTCATAGCTTTTGCCGCATCTGTACCGACACCACCTGCGGCCATTAAAGCCGGCGAAATCGTGGCATGCATATTTTCAACAAAAATTTCTTGGTTATTTACAGAAGATTTTTTTTCCAAATCAAAAGTGTTTGCGAACTGGTTCATCGTAATTGGCTTTTGTTCCGAACCTTCTGGTTCTACGTAATATAAAAAGTCGGCAACTGCATTTGGTCCCTCAACCGGACCGTCTGCTTCCAAACGTTTCACACCAGCGAAAACACTAACTAAACCATCATTTAACTGTTTATAAGCAGGGGTTGTAAAGCCATTACAAGTGACTCCTTTGTCCGTCTTCTGCATACAAGGGAATACTCCCACGATGCTAGTCCATCTTGTTTTAAAGCGATTTCGTAAAGACTCGTCTGATAAATGCTTGATTCGACCTAAACGCATCAAGTGAATTGTTTCACTAGTTGGGCGCATATTATCGAATTCAAGTGGATGCAGATTTCCAATTTTTGCATTCTTCGCCGCCATTCCTATAACGCCGGATGCTGCTCCAAGCGCTTTCAAAATTGCAGCAGTACCCAGTCCACCTTTTTCAAGGCTATTGATATTGTTACAAGCGGCTTTTACGCTGGCATTTATGGAATTTAATTGTCTGGTGGCTTGCGGTAAAGATTTCTCAGCTCCACTTTGGATACTTTTTGCATACTTAATTAAATCTACTTTTGACGTAATACTAGCGATTTCTGGAAGTCGGCAAAAAGCTTGCAGCTTTGGAATTGTTCGTTCCAATTGCGAAGTGTCACCTTGACCGATGAATCCCCAACCCAACTCTGCCATTACTGATCCCCAGAAAACCGGACCTAAACCAATGACATTATCCACTTTTGATAAAACGTTTTTTAAAGTTTCATACTCAGCAGCAGTATATTTTTTTTGCGGACCTAAAAAATTATGCATGGTATCGTAGTACCAAGTCATGGTCATCATACCACCCATTGAATACGCAAGAATGGATATTTTATCATTCGGACCCAAATAAGGAATTTGTGCTTTTGGCCCGATGAAAAAATCGCGATTTAATTTTTGTCCGATTGAGTGTGGATCCCAATTAAAGCCGTCTCCCTCGACTGCTGCGCCCACCGGATAAGTCCAATTGTAAGTTTTTACCTCGATACTTGGATCAATTTTTTGCAAGACACCAGCCACAAATTCATGAAATTCACCGTAGGATTCTACATTTCCACGCACACCATGCAAGGTAATGACGTGATGAGTTCCACCTCTATTTTGAGCAATGTTGTTAGTTGCAGGCGTACGTATACTTTCGCTTGTACATGCCGTTAAAACAGCAGCACAAACCATAACTAGTAACATAAATAACGTTTTCATCGATCCTCCAATATAAAAAATATCTTACGATGCTAATTATATCGGCTGATTTCAGTCTAACGTTAGTACCTCTAAAAAGAACAAGACCAGACTTTACAATAGTCTGGTCTCTTATTTTTTAATTTTTAACTGAATTATTTCTATTAGAACAAGTCTGAAAAAGAAGCAAAAGTCATTAAGTACCACTGAAGGTCCTCATGCCGACCAAGAACTGGGTAAGGTTCGTTTTTTCCCAGTTTAACTTTGTTTTCTACTCCAAGAATAAACCAAAGGTTTTTGTGTACATGGATTTCCGTTGTTGGTGCAATCTTTAAATAATCCACTTCTGGATCTTCATTATTCACTTGGTCACTCATGTGATACCATTCATGCACCATACCAACATCCAAAGCAGGAGTAAAAACAGAGTTCACTCTTTTCGCCACTGTCATGTAGTGATCCAAAGCACCTAATTTGTTAGTGCGTGCATTAATAAATATTTGACCGTTTTTTACTTGAACCTGGCGGTAAGCTTTTTGACTCTGAACATAATAATCTGGTTTTAAGTTGTAGCCAACATTCCAGCCATCTTGAAATTCTTTTTCAAAACGAGTCCAAGAAGACAAACGTGTCTGCATTCTTTTTTCTTTTGAAGAATCACTGGTTGGTAAATAAAATTTGTAATCGCCCCACAAAATCCACTCATTGGCAGATTCCCAAATTTTATAATTTGTGTAAACCATGTGTAAATCTTGGCTTACCGTTTTCATTTCTTGCGAAACCCCTTTGTCGTCGTAGCCAGCAGAATTAATTCCAATGGCCGGGCGAATCGCGAATTTAGAATCTTTTGATAATTTGTAATTGAAAGAAAGGTACATGTAATTTGATATACTAGGTGAACCTTTGCTGATGTTGTCTTGATTAGCACTTGAAAACGCAAAATAAGATACGCGCCATTTGCTGCGGCCTTGGTTTTGCTCAACTAGACTATATGAGTTCGAATTTGCCGATCCATCTGTGGCAAAAGTACCTATTGTAGAGGCAGGTATTAAGCCATCGTCTACACCGTCTTTTAAAGTCGATGCTAAAACATAGTTTGGTTTTAATTCGGCTTTTCCAAGAACCTCAGCAACAGGCTGAACCACCTGATCTAATTTCAAATCCGAAACCCTAACTACATTGGGAGCGTTTGTTTCAGCAGCCAAAACATTGTCCGCAGACAAAATTTGGAACGCTAAAAAACTGAATAGATAAATGGCTACCTTAATCATAAACACTCCTTGAAAGCTACCGCATCAAGTTATGGCAAATGCTTAAATAAACCGCAAGTCAGGACTGTATTATTAGTTGCTATTGAGAGTAATCGTGAATAAATTTTCAAATCTCCTATTGGCCCATATTCCTAAGAGGTTTTATGCAGAAAATTTTACATATTTTAAACCGATCACAATTGCAACATGTGATGTTGAGTCTGATCACTGTAGCCATTTTGTCTAACTGTAGTGCCCCTGCGGTGAGTACTTCCAAAACTAATACTTACAAGACTTCGGATAAAATCATCAGCGTAATGGCCTACAACGTGGAAAACTTCTTTGATACCATTCACGATGCCAACCGCAACGACTTCACCTACCTTCCCAAGGCCGATAAAACCGCACCTGAAGTTCAAAAATTTTGTGCGGCCGAAAAAGATCCATTTTACCAGCGCGAATGTTACGACATGGATTGGTCAGAGGACGTTCTTAAAGCCAAAATGGAGCACATTGCCGACTCGGTACTGCAAATCAATGGAATTGGACCAGACATTCTTATCTTGGAAGAAGTTGAAAACCAACGTGTCTTGGATCGTTTAAATAAGGAATACCTTCAGAAAGCGGGATATATCACCGCAACTTTGATCGAAGGAGAAGACCGTCGCGGAATTGATATTGGTGTCCTAAGCCGTTTTCCTTTAGCCTCGGATCCCCGCTTAGTACTTATTGATTTCACTCCAGATAAAAATGACCCTAGTTGGAAAGCCCCTAAAACTCGCGGAATCATGCACGTTCCGCTAAAACTTCCTAGCGGAGATGTTCTTTATGTTCATGGGGTTCACTTACCTTCCCAGGCTAATCCTGTTCAAGAAAGAATTGATGCTGTAAATACCTTGAACAAATTGAACGAACAGTTTGCAAACAAAACAATGGCTGTCGTCGGTGGTGACTTTAATATTACGGAAGCGGAAAACCAAAAAGATGGACTGTTTTCTAAACTTCTATCCAGCCATTGGTTGGTTTCGCATTTAATTGGATGTTTTGATTGTAAAGGCACTCATGGGCATCGCGGTGAATGGGGCTTCCTAGATGCTTTGATTTTGACTAAAAGTTTAGGACCCGATGGAAAAGCTCCATACATGGTTGATCTAAAATCAATCCAAGTTCCTAAACATGGGAAACATCAGTTGCGCTCTAACGGTTTTCCAAATCGTTTTGATAACGAAAAGAAAACGGGTACTTCGGATCATTTGCCAATTTACCTGGAATTAAAACCGCGATCGTAATTTGGCGCCGACGGCAGCGGGCCTGAGGCCCAACTAGCAGCTGCCATGCAGTAATTATTTACCCGACGTCGCAACTGGTTTTACGAGAAATAACAAGTCCACCGAATTTTGCATTTTGTTTTCACAAGGGAGCAAATTCAAAGAAGCTGGCTTACCTGTCGCATTTGCTTTTGGTTTGGTAGCAATAGAAGATTCAGAAATCAGCAACTCGCCCTTTACAATTTTTGATCCAACGGCAATTTCCATCGGTATTGATCCCTCATTGATGACGCAAGTTTTGTTCACTAGTTGTTTGACCGGTTTAGCTCTTAAATCTAAATTTAAACTAACGTTAGCATGTGCACCGCCAACGATTTCCATATCATAAACAAAACGAGTTTTTAAACTGTTCGTAACTTCATAATCAAACTTCTTCGGATTTGCTTCCCCAGCCTCAACCATTTTGATGGCTGCTAGTGGACTATTCGTGGCCCATAAAACCATTTTACCTTTTTCGGTTTTTTCATCAGTTGCTATCACGATATCTGTTGCGACATAAAGATTTTCGATAAACAAAGAACCATCTTCCTTAAGTGTTGCCGACAAATCCACTTGATCAACTAAAGTCGCCGCTTGGCCACCTTTAAAAGACTCTTTTCGAATAGTGACTTTTGGACTTAACAAAGGCTCTTCACTTTCCGATTTAACTTCCACTTTTTGAACTTTTCCTTCAGTCAATGTCAACTTCATGATCATTCTACCTGTTAAATCTAAAGTTCCCAATTTTACTGGTTTTCCTTTAGAATCTAAATTCGGAAGATCGTAATTCAGTAAACACATTTCCGTAATTATTGAGTACACACGAGTCGTTTCGGTTTGCTCTAAAAGGTCGATAGCAGAACAATTTACCTGCGAGCTGGCTTTATTTTCAGTCACCAATTTGGTCGCCAAAGGAATTAAACTAAGTACGTTGGCTTGTTTTTCTAAAATGTAATTTGAAAATTCAAATTCTGGAAATTTAGATAGGTAGGGTCGGCTATTAAGGGGTCTTGTGGCTACTCCCGCATTTTTCTTCAGTTTGGCCTGCGCTTTTGCGTTCTCAACAAACTCTCGGTCTTCTTTGGAAATAGGATCCGTATCTCTCGGTGAACAAGCTAAAGTAGCTAAACAAAAAATAAGAAGTAATGAATTTAACAGCTTCATAAAAACTCCGAAGTAGATTGGACCGCATTCAAACGGGGTCATACATACTTTAAAACAGAAAATAAGTAAAATTAGGATAATAAAACGGTTAGACTAATAAGTCTTTTAAGTACTTTTTATACGAATTCTAACGGTCACTATTCTATTTGTTCTATTTTTTTACTTGAAATAAGTAAAACTCAACTGCAATTCCGCCGTTTTGGAATGCAAAATGTTTAGTCAATTCATAACCTTGGATCTCGCTAAACGAATATTTAGGGATAATAAATGCAATTCGTTGAGGTTTAAATTTTGAAATCTGTGCTTCGACCATTTCCTGATAACTAAACGTCCATTTAAGACGATCGCCATAAGGGGGGTTACAAACAAGGTAAGTCTTTCGATCTCCGCTGATGGTCGGCTCAGCCGCAAAAAGATCACCTTGATTAAAATGTATAGGCACCTCCTCTAACTTTGGAAAAAACTCCAAAAAGGCGGCTTTGTTACTTAGAGAAGTCTGAATCTCTTTCGGATCAATGTCGAATCCATAATATTCAGAAAATACAGATTTATGAATGAGTTCAGAATACTGCACTTGAAAAGACTCGCTCAGAATCAGTTTTGGTAAAGGAATAAATTGCGATAGTAGACTAAAATCAATTTTATTTAAAGTATAAAAGGCAGCGGCTTCAAACAATAAAGTCCCCGAACCGCAAAAAGGATCGATTAGAATCCCTTGCGCCATCTCGAACCGCGACAAATCGCTGAACGCTTCAAAAAACAGTAACGAGGCCAGCGTTTCTCGCAATGAAGCCTTGGCATTAAATTTTTTGTATCCTCTTTTATGCAGGTGATGCCCGGATATATCTAAACTAATATCACAAAGGTCTTTGTGAATACGAACAAATATTGAGACTTCGGATTCCTTATTTTGCTTTATTTTCCGTTCGAAAATTTCTAAAACTCGCTTTTCGTTGCCAATCTTTGATTGCGAACAAGAAATGTGAAATTGCGCTTCCTTGATTTTAAGATCCAACTTTTTAATCTGATTTTCCAACTGGAAAAATTCAACCGTTTTACCTTGACTCAATCGAATCAAAACTCGATTTGCCAATTTTGAAAAAAGCGGAATTTGTAAGCCAAATAAAAGATCGGCCTCAAGTAATACTCCACCAGACTCTTGGGAAATCAATTGCAATGGTTTTGTATTGGGCCGACCGTCACTTCCCAAAAATAGGAACGACTTCTCAGTTAACTCCCCTAATAGGGCCTGTTCTAATCCCAATGCGCAAGAAACAAAAAATGAATTCATAGTTACCAGTCCAATTGATGTTCTTTATAGTTCTTCGAAAACGAGAGCAGTAAAATCAAACAAATCACTAAAACCACAGGTCCTAACCAAAAGGCGTTAGCGATTCCAAATTTTTGAGTCATGTATCCTACCGAAGCATGCATAGTTATCACACAAACACTACTTAAAGCAATCGCCCAAGAAGCCGCCGTATGAACGTATCGTTTAAATATTGTCGATAGCGAGGCCATTGAGATCGGATAAAACACTGACATTGTCAAACCAGTTAATACCAAAAACAAAGGATGAACTAAAAGTCCTAAGGACAAACAAAACAGGCTGCTGATTAAAGAAACCGTAAGCACTTTCTTTTTTGACCAGGAAGGATGCCAAAAAGTAAACAACACCCTACCTGATAACAGCAAAACGAAAAATGCGGACGTGTAATAGTTAGCATGTTCAATTCCAAACTCATAAACTCGAGTTAAATACAGCGTCATGCGAGTACTTACTAAGATTTCAGCCAACACATAAGTAGCGATCAAAAATCCAAAAATAATACTTTTTTTAGTTTCAACCGAAGGAACTTGAATTTTTTCTTCGTCCGATTTTTTATGGACCGAACGGGTAAACTTTTTTCGTTTCCAGATTATACAAAAACTAAAAAGTAAGCAAGTGATCGAAGTTAAGAGAAAAACACTTCGCCAATTTTGAAAAAATCCTAAACAAACATTCACTAAAAGTGGAGAAAACAAAGAAGCCAATCCGTACATACTATGCAAACCCGACTGGGCCTTAGAAATTCTAGCCGGTGAAGTCGAAGTCATAACCATTAAATTTTGAACCACCCCTAACATACCGACACTGGTGCCAACAAACATGGAACCGAACATCAAAACTAAATAACTATTAGAAACTGAAATAATAAACATCCCTAAAAACAAAAATACCGAAGAAACGGCCAAGCAAATATAATCATGATAGCGATGTAACATTTTTTTGACACTGATACTGCCCAGAATCCCCATTCCTGAGGAAATCGCAAAAAACAGAGAACCATTGAAGTCGTTCAACTTAAAATAATTGAGTATTTCAGGAAATACGGGTCCACGGACATTATCGCAAAGTCCAAGAATAAAAAGACTAATGTAGGGAAAGACTAAGTATGGGTTCAAGACCTTACTTTTGCATATTTTGAGTATTAGCGATATCTTTTTTTAGTTCGCCGAGGACTTGTAACAACGATTGCCGAGTACCCTCCGGCAGATCATTTGGTTTCGGCAATCCCAACGCTGCAGCGACATCATTAGCCTTCTTGGATGTTAAATATATAGGCAAAGTGATTAAATCCGGTTTTTTTCCATAAATGACCATGTACCTAAATATGTCCCCCACTAAGAAATTCCCAACCGGACTGACCTGAGCTATAAAGTCTTTAAATCGAGGCGCAGCGGCATCGATTTCGCTGTCACTAAGAACTTGATTTTGATTGACGTCAAATTGAACCATCATCGATTCTATGTACTGAATGATCGAAATCATTGTTCGGTATTCCGTGTATTCGACCTGGGTCGCAACCGGATTATCGATTCTAGAAATAGCCAAAACACTGTCGTAAAATTTGTTATAAGCACTTTGATCAGCAGAATTAATAATTTTTAAAAGAAATTGATCCATCATAGGAGCATTTTCCATCATTTGAAGAACATTTTTCTTAAATGTCTTATGAAAACAACTAGCCTCGGCAATGGGAACCTCAAAAACATCCTTTGACCCGGGAATTTCGCAATGATCAGCCTGTAGTTTTAGGCGAAGGTCTTTTGCCGTTTTAAATCCACCCGAAACTAACAGGTTCAGTAATTCATTGATTTCCAAATAATCTAATTGCTCATTGCCATTTCCGCTGTAAGTAAAAAAGTTTCCTTCTTTAAATAGGCGTGCTGAAGAGCTGAAGTTTCGAGGATCTAAAAGTTTTAACTCTTTACCAGCAACTTTAAAATCAACTTCCAACTGGGCCAGTGACTTTTCTGAAATTTTGTAGTTTTCAATATCTGCGGTTTCATTTTTGCCATAACCTCGCAAAACAATTCTCGAAACGGAATGCAAGGCATTGACTGTATTAAGTCCTCGCAAACTTGTTTTAAGATTTCCCACATTATAATAAACAGAAACCTTATTATTAAGGCCCCAATTGATAGGTCGCTTAGTTAAAAATAACTCAGACCAATAATCCCATATTCTTTTAATAGACTCTTCATCAGTGCTAAATCCTGAATTTTGAATGAGGTCGGCAAAGGGAAACTTCTTCACCGGCTCTTTGATATCTGCCAACGGCACTTCTAAACGATTCTGCAAAACCGAATTAATGAAGGACTGTTTCATTTTCCAAATTTGGAATTCAAATTTAAGAATGCCGATATGGCGCGCCGACAATTCAGTTGATTTTGCCGGGTCGGTTTTAACAGTGGCTCTTCCATCTAAGAAATAATAAAGTGCCTTTTTATAGTTTTCTTTTAAAACATCTTTGGAAAAGGGTAGGTCCTTCCAATGTAAAACATAAAATTCATTAATTACGTTATCAATGGCAGCAAAGGAATAGGCATTATTTTTTAAATACAGAGGCGAAGATTCTAATAAAACAAAACCGCGTTCGGCGAACTGAATCACTCTTTCCCAAGATCGTACATCGGCAAATTCGCTCTTCCCTATATGGTAATAATAAGAAACCGTCAACGGAAGTGCTTTGGACAGCCAAGTAAGGATTTCCTGATTTTGCAATTCTGACAAAGGTTTTGACTGGTCAACCGAAGTATCGTTTAGAAATAGATTTTTAAGGTATTCTACCAATGTAAAATATCTTTTTATTTTTCCAAACTGGGCTTCTTGGTTTAAGAAAACTCCTAATTCTATAATGAACGACTTTAGATCTGCCATACTGTAATTTGTTTTTTTGAATTCAGTTTTTTCCAACACCTCATTCACTGACAATTGCAAATGGGACCCGATATCAGCCAGTTCAACATCAGAAATATCACGCAGGGATTGGCCGGCTCTTTGATCATTAAATAAAAAATAGGAAACTTCATTTTTATGACGTAAAGAAATAGTTTTGGCTAATGACATTAACCCAGACAAGCGATCAATTTCAGCGCGAGTAAACCGCCTGACATCTCCACCGACCAAAACGGTTTTGATTTTCATAATCTCAGCGATAAATGAATCTTTAATTTTTTCTTCGGTAAGTAAATAGTTATTAAAAAATTTTTGCAATTCCTGAGGCGTATAGTAATTTTGATGTGCGCCTTTAGTTAGTTTGCTGAAATTATATAAAGAGCTATTTATACAATCAAATGATTTCCCGATCAAAAGATCAGAACTTTCCTGTTTAAAATATAATTTAAATTGGTTTGGAAGTTCTTTGACACATCCAACTTCCTTTTCCCCCAGCTGCTTAACTGGTTCGTCTTGTTTATTGCTTTTCGTATATTTCGAACAGCTTATAAAAGAAAAAATCATGGCTAAAATTAAAAGATACCGTTTAAAAGACATAAGTTATCCCCATTTGAACCTGATCATTGTCCTGATAATTGTAGAAATCCGAAGATTCCTGTTTTGCATTTACTTCTGCGGCTATCAAAAGGAGTTTCCCTGATAACTTCAAATTGTCTGTCATAAAATAGGAAGAGTTCATTTTTACTGTGGAAAAGGAATCACTTAAACTTGCAAGGTATTCAAATCCTAAATTAAAATGACCTTTCCATTCGTAGTTCAATTCCCATTTAGCTGCATTTTTAAATGGCATTCGGTTCGGCAACCAATCCTGAATATAGTTAGCAAGTGGACCGGTCACTTTCTTTTCGCCGCCGTTAACGTGAACTAAAGCCAAACGGTTTTTTAACTCATACGTCGGAAACTGTGCTGCAATGGAAACGATGATTTGAGGCTCGTACAAACTAATCGTTTCTTGCTCGTTTACTGAAATGAAATCCTGCTTTTCATAAATTCCGCTGAAAACCAAATTGAACCATTCGAAACTATATCCGGCGTCAGCGGCAAAAACTGTGTGTTGGTTTACAACCGGAGTGATCTGGGTTTCGATAGTTAAGTCCGGACTCAAGTAGCCGTCATATATTAATTGAAGTTGTTCAGTTGGTTTATAAAGAAAAGATGCGTTAAACGAAAAGCCATTTCCATAATCTAATCCATTAAAGCTGCTTTCCAAATATTGAAGATTTAAACCAATGGATTTTTGTTGCACAACATGCCCGATCTCAGGAGTGTTAAAATCATAGTTGACCCTGGTGAGATTTCCGTTCACAAGCACATTCGTTGGAGGTGACGTAAACCAGGGATTTACTGGCTTAAAACTTCCAGCTTCAATTTCAAAAGGTGCACCCTGGTCTGGAATAAATAGCGGTGATACAAATAAAGCAGAACGCAACGTCGGCGTGTTCTGCATTTCGATAAATAGTCCTGTGAGTCCCTGTTGATTCAAATCTAATGAAGTGGTGCGATCCACAGGTTGAATCACACCCAAATTAAAATTTTTATCTAGTTCCGACCATTTATATGTCGAGCGTCCAATCCGATAATTCACCTTTTTTACCTGAAAAGAGAAAAATAAGTCTTTTACATTTAAAGTACTTAGTGAAGAATCTTTCCAATACATTTGGGCGTGTAGATCAGCATAAAAAAATCGCTTCTCAATGTCAGTATTATTATATCCTGCGGTAAAAGACTGAAAGGTTTTATGGTCGGTTTGTGCGTAGGCCTCACTTATAAACTGCGTATTTTGTAAGCCAAAAGAAATTTCGTTTTTGTACATAGAAGTATGCTGCCCGTAAACCATAGGAGATCCAAAAAGGCTCATAATCAGAAGAATATTTGGTAAGCGTTGACTCATTTTCTATCTCCAAGGTCCTTAAAGTACAAAACGCGGGCCTGACCAAATGCGAAATAACCCTTCTCAGCGTCAGCAATTAGACATAAGGCCCATTTTTGCCCTATAATAAACATGTGACCGAAAATAGCAGTTCTCGAAAAATATTAATCATTCGCTTTTCCAGTCTGGGAGATGTTCTTCAATCTCTTAGCATTCCTGCAAAAATTAAAAATCAGGATTCTCCGTTTAAATCTGCAGAAATTCATTTTTTGACACGTTCTGATTTTAAAGACCTGGTCGAAAAAAATCCTAATATCAATAAGAGTTTTTTCTTTGAAAAAGGATCGGGAGTCAAGGGTCTTTGGCATTTATTACGAGTGCTTCGTAAAGAAAATTATACTTTTATTTATGATGCCCATAACAGCACCCGATCAAAAGTAATTAAAATTTTTCTGTGGTTGACAGGAATATTTTTGAATTTAAAAAACGGTTTATCTGTCTTAACCAAATCTCAAAATCGATTGAAAAGATTTTTGCTTTTTAAACTGCGTCGAAATTATTTCGAACAGCCCTTTTCTGGACAACGCGATTTTCTTGAGCCGCTTCTTGATTGGGGATTTGACTCACAAGCGCCCAAAACTCCCGTCCTTTTCATTCCCGATCGACAGTTTAAAATTCCACGTCAAATTTTTTCCAAAAATATTTCGCGACCTTTTATTACCTTGGCCCCGATGGCTGCTCATCCTTTAAAACGTTGGCCTTTAGAATATTGGCAAAAACTAATTGTCGAAAATCCTCGCCAGTTTTTTGTTGCCTTGGGCTCGGAGTCGGAACGCAGTGAGCTGGATCAAATTAAAGGTGAGAATTTTTTGAACCTTGCCGGGCAGCTTTCGATTATGGAAAGCGGAGCGATGATTTCACTATCAAGCCTTTTGGTTTCCAACGATACCGGGCTTATGCATATTGCGGAACAAACAGGAAAAGAATGTATTGCATTGATGGGACCTGCCCCTTTTGGTTTTCCTAGTCGACCAAAAACCGTTATTTTGCAGAAAAATTTGTCGTGCCGACCGTGTAGCAAACATGGTCAAGGACCTTGTGTAAATTCCGAATTTCAAAAGTGCCTAAGAGACATTTCAGTAACGGAAGTGAGTCACGTTTTGAACCGAATAATGAATAAACAAGCTGAAGTGCATTTATGATTAACCACCTCATTTTTCAGATTTATCGGCTACTGATGTTGGTTTTAGTACCTGTTTTGAATCACCCCTTCTTTTTTTACCCCGAGAAAATCCGTCGCATGATTTTAGAGAGGAAGGAAAAAAATTTTCCCGTATTAGTTGCGCCTCCTGTATGGATTCATGCTTCCAGCGGCGAAATTGAATATGCCAAACCCGTTATTAGACAAATTAAACTGCTATATCCCGAAATTCCTATATTGCTGACCTATTCTTCGCCTTCAGCGAAGCGTCTGATTGGCAAAGATCTTCCTATTGCAGCCGCTTTGGCTTTACCTTGGGACCTACCAGGCCCAATGACCTTTTTCTTAGCGAAGTATCAGCCCAAGTGTCTTTTAATCGCCAGGACCGATGTGTGGCCGGAAATGATTTACCAATGCTACCGCGCTAAAATCCCGAGTCTTCTTTTTTCGACAACCTTAGCACCACAGTTCAGACGGCATTTACCTTTTGCAAAACAGCTTAATCGATTCAAATTTGGTCACGTTTCAAAAATCAGCTTGGTCAGCTCTCAAGATGAGTTGGAATTTAAAAAATTGGGAGTGAAATCGGAAATGATTGTTGATGGTGACTCAAGATACGATCAAGTCTTTTACCGGCAAGAAAATCAGTTGGTGAATCTCAAACTAAATTTGCGCCCACCTGCTAAAGAAAAAACAATTATTTTAGGTTCGACTTGGCCCGAAGATGACGAAGTTTTATTTCCTTGTTTACCGTTCTTAATGCAACAGGGTTTTCAATTTATCTTAGCTCCTCATGAAGTGGACGAACAAAGGATTCAGCAAATCACCGCGGCTATTAAACTTCCGACAAAAAGATATACTACAGCCGAGGTTTGGGACCCGAAATCCGAAGTACTCATCGTAGATCAGATTGGTTGTCTTTTCGAAATTTACAATTGGGGATTTGCTTCTTTTGTCGGCGGATCTTTTAAGGCAAAAGTACATAGCGTGATGGAACCTCTTTCTTGGGGACATTTAGTTTCAGTCGGTCCCTACTTTCAGAACAACAGAGAAGCTGTGGAGTTTGCTGAAATCATCATGGATCAGGATTTAAATTTGGTGAGCGTTTTGAACGATCGTCTCAACTTCACGGAATGGGCGCAAAAAATTCAACCACATGGCTTGAATTTGCTGCCCTCAATTCAGGGGTTATTAAAAAATCGTTGTGGTGCTACTAACAAAACGACTAAATGGGTGGTCGCAAATCTAAAGTGACTAACTTTGGAACACTAGAGAATTCAAATTGTCACTTTGGACTCTACTTCAATGAATACCTGCCTTCCGGCTTGAAGTGCTCCAAAAAAGCTTTTAAACACAATTTAGAGCCTTTTAAGCGCTCTTAGTGCATGGTTCTTGAAACATCATCTTAACATGTTGTTAAAAGAACTTAGCCTGATTTTGCCCGTCACCCTGCTGATACCGTTGATGGTTATGGCGAAGCCATACCAAATGATAGTGGCGCAGCCCTCCCAAATGACTGCCGCGAAGCCCCCTGTTCGGCTGCAACCCCTTGCCTCCACTGGAACCATTTCAAACCTCGTCAATCCTGAATCGACTCCCTTTCACAGCTTCATTGACCTGTCACTGGCGGCCCGCCAATTCACTTCGGAAGAAGCAAACAAGTCTTTGATTAACAGCCGACTTGATCTCAATTTGGTCTACAATCCCAATACTGATTTAGACAGTAAAGATCTTCTCAACTTCACCGGATTTGGTCGCGCGATGAGCCCTTACCGCCTGGGCAAAAGCATTTACGGATTTTACTTTTTAATGAGCCCAAGTTTAATTTTCAGCTCTGGCTATCAACAGGATGTCTACGACAGCAAACAAGACAGCCAAGTTGGATTAATCAATGGGAATTTTAATCTATATTACTTTGATAGCGATTATTTTACCCTAGCCAGCTTCGGCGTCAATTCTCACAGAAAACACAGCACTCTATTATTCAGCGTTGAAAGGTCATTCTACGGGATTCAGGCCGAACAACAATTTCACTGGAACGCGAGTCATCTAGGAGTATTCGCAGAATACGAAATTCCCACGGCTCAAAATCTATCAACGAAAACTGCTGAACAAGAAGTCACGCCCCACTTTATTTCCGGTGGCGCCGTTTTAAGAAACCGAACGCCATTTTTACAAAGCGAACTAACAGTGGCCTACTTTGAATTTAAAAATCTTCCGGTAAAATTGATGAGTGAAAGCACTTTAATCGGAAATTCGGGAACAGCGGTTAATCAGACTGAATATCAATTTCAGTATGATTACAGGGGCATTGAAGCACAGTTCAAACTAGACTTTTACATGGTTCGAAATTTTAACACTAAAATCAACTACAGCTATCTAGTAAATAACTCGGCACCCGATGAAATGAACAAAGGCAGTGACCTATTCTTAAGTCAGGATATCTACAGTACAAAAAAAATGTCAGTGGCCTTAATTTACGATTTTTTTAAAATTGATAGTGATGCCAGCGTGGCCATTTACAATGATAACAATTTGCAAACCAACCGCGTTGGCTACCTAGCTGGAGTCGAATTTAAGTTGAAACAACTACTTTCAGTGTCTATCCGCTCGGGCGAAAGAGACGTACTCGTTGAAAATGGTTTTCAAATACGTGAACGTAACATTATTTTAAAATTGGAGACTTCGAATGTCGAAATCTAATTTTAAATTAGTTAGAAATAGTTGGATTCTCATCCCTTTCCTTTTGGTTGGATGCCATATTCCGAAGCCAAAGGAAGGAACCGGCGTTCGAAACGGTAGTTCTTCATTTTTCATAGATAAGGCCGAGGCCATATTTGTCGAACAAAGGACGGAAAACGGTAATTCAATAAACAATTCGAAAACTATTTCGTTCAAAACATGCATCAAAGAAAATAAGCATAAACAGATTATCGACAATTCCCCATTCAATGTGCGCATCTCCAAAGAAACTCCGCGAAAATTAAAAACAGATGCAAATGGGTGCTTTTCTTGGAGCGAAACTTTCGATCTTAATTTGAATCAAGAGGCCAAACTTTACTCTGTCGAGCGAGAAATTTTAGGAACAGGTTTCTATAAAGGCAGTACCAAGGTCGCCTTTGCCATTAATTTCAACGATCAAAAGGTATACTCACAATTGAATTTTGATATCAAGGCCGAAAATTTAGATAAAGAAGCTGATCTTACAAAACGGTCTGATAAAGCAAGCCTACCTGAATTGAAATTCGATCGAACTGACTTTATTATTTCAGAAAAAACAGATTCAAACGGAAAACAACAAATTCTCTTAGATATGATATTAAAACCCGCGTTTGAAGTTAACAGCCAAAGCCAAAATAAAAAATTAGAACTGATTACCCAAGGACAATTCAAAATATCGTCGGCCCTTTCTTTAAATACAAATGGCACCAAAAAAGCGATTAGTAATAACAACTTTGACAAAATCGAAATCGTCGACGGAGCCCTAAGGGCTCAGTTTCCTCTGAATCTGACTGAAGCCTGTTTTCAAGGACAGATTTTAATCGATTTAGATGTTCAAATGTTGAATCAGAAGAAAATCAGCGCGTTCAAAGGTGAATACTATATTACTGACTGTGATCGACTGAAGGGTCATAGTTTTGGAGTCCTACAGTCTCCATCAAACAAAAGCACTGCTGACGGACGGAAACCCTTGTTGAAAATAGCTCAAAATACTCAAACTCCTCAGATGAATTTGGAAATCCATGCTGGTTCATTTGATTTCGATAAAATTGACATTGTTCATTCGGTAGACGAATTTTTAAATTTAAGAATAACGAAAACTGGCCTGTTTGAAATGCACCCGCAATTGGTTCGCCCTTCCCAAAGCGAAACCACCGGCGCCACCGGGCGCCCACTACCAATAGGAAAATACTCATTAGTGTTGGCTGTTTTGAATTCAAAATTAACTGAAGTGATCAGTATTTCGGAAAAATCCATTCGCGTTGAAGCTCCAGGCCTAATTATCGAAGAAATGACTTTGATGACTGATCAATTAAATAGTTATGGAAATACCAACTGGATCTATATTTATTTGAAACCCGAATCGAACCAGCTGCCACGTTCACTATTCCGTGGTCCCATTACAAATGGCTCTACTTCTGAATATGGAAAAATTAAACTTTTTGCCAAAGAAAATGAAGCCGAAAGCATTATCAACAAATATATAAATGAATATGAAGAGAAATTGCAACAAAAGGCTGCGTTTTTAAAATCCCAATACAGCAAGGCTAAGTTTGCAGAACTAAGTCAGTTGAAATTGGTTAATACGAACAGTTCAGAATTCCCTGAATTTTTAGAAAGTTTAAATAATCCAGATTTTTATCGAAAGAACATTAGCCAAAATAAAAAAAGCAGCATCAATCCTCAGACTATCGCCGATATTTTAGTACGCAATACTTTTCCTAAGGAAATTTTGAAACCCCTTTGTGCTTATTGGATCAACGATTTTATGCAAAGACCAAATCCTTCATCGGCATTAAAAAATGAAGATACAGTCGTAATCCGTTTAATGAAGGCTTGTGAAAAGAAAAACTCGCGCTTCTTCGATATTCATTTTAGAAAATTCGTAAAATCGGTTAAGACTCTAAGAACAGGATCTGTTCAAATTTCAGATTTTTCTTTCTCAAATTCCTACAGCATTAATCAATCCCTTTCCCACAATACAACAAGGTCTTGGGGATGGGACGCCAATGCCGGAGTAAAATTATTTTCTTCACCTGTAGCTAGTTCTTCTAGCGGCTTTAAAGTAGCCATTACAAAGGCAGAAACGGGAAGCAACACTCAAACACAGGCTTTAACGACAACAACTTCAGTGAATTCTATTATAGAAAAAATGACCTTAGACCTGCAAGCCGAAGAAGTTGAGAACTGTTTAGTTATTAAAGTAAATCCAATGATGTTTTTGGGGGAAACAAATCTTTTCAAAAATTCTTGGCGTAAAGGCTTGAAGTCCGACGAACAAATGAAGCAGGCAAGGAATGGCATTTTGCTTTGTGAAGGAAAAGCGGAAAAACGAAATGAAAACTTCTCAGAAAGTTACTACATCATGAATCAAAAAATCAATGGCGCAGTCGTGTCAAACTATAATAGTGATGTTGCAAGGCCCTATCATGCAGCGATCAGGGGTGAAAATGATTTCGTCGCCTTTCTAAGCTTTTTGCAAAAGGACAACCCCATTACGGACAAAGATAAACCTTCATTTTTAAGTGTCATGAATTATATTTTTTCTTCCGAAAAGCCTTCGGATTCAATGAAAGCAAATACCTACGGCAAAGAAATTAAAAACAGCCATTGGTTAGAGCTTTATCTTAAAGGAATGCCTAGTGCATCCGGCCAGTTTTTAATATACCCTCAATTATATGAGTAAAGTAATTTCCATGGTTCCGTCATGGACAGAAACCTTAATTGAATGCGGTGTCGAAGTGGTCGGCCGAACCCGTTTTTGTATTCACCCCGACGAAAAAGTGAAGTCGATAAAAATCGTTGGCGGCACTAAAGATATTCAATGGGACAAAGTGAAATCACTCAATGCCGATTTTTTACTTTTAGATAAAGACGAAAATATTAAAGAATGGCAATCACTTAGTCCAATCAAAACAATTGTTACGCACGTTGAAAATATTCAAAACTTAATTTCAGATCTCCATAAACTTTCAAAACAGCTTTCAAATCCGCAACTTTTACGTTTGGCCGATCTTTGGCAATCCCTTCCTGAAGTTCCAGGAACTCCGATCGAAAAAATTCCTGGTTTTATAAAATGGATCCGCAAAGAAAAAACAAAGTATTCAAAATTCGTATATATTATCTGGAAAGATCCTTGGATTTCGGCCTCAGGAAATACCTTTATTGGATCGCTTTTTAGCCTGTATGGAATTTCAATTTCGGTTATTGGAAACAGTGAAAAGTACCCTAAATGGGAAGATCTTAATTTTTCTGATGACACATTGCTTTTGTTTTCAACAGAGCCCTTTCCCTTCCATAAAAAGCTAAAGGAACTGACTCAATTAGGCTTTGATTCTGCCTTAATTGATGGCGAAGCGTTCTCTTGGTTTGGTATCAGAAGTTACCGATTTTTAACGCGTAATTTGTAGGATTGACCATTCAAAAAAATGATGTAAATTTCCATAATGCAAAATTACCACGCCACTCGAAATATTATTGAAAATTCCACTTATAAAGAAAATGATGTCCTTGTCATTTTTGGCGAACTGTTTTCCCGTGGCTACGCTAACGGGCTAGTTGAAGAAGCCGAAAAAAGACGTATGAAAGTTATCTACGCTACTGTGGGCCGTCGTGAAAAAGACGGCACTTTAAGGGGTTTAAACGCCGAAGAACTGAAAAATCCAGCCGATACCATAAATATTCCAATGGAAGCGGGTTTCGACTTAGAACCTACAGCCAGCGGCTTAACTATAGTGGATATGTTAAAGGAAGTTAAACTCAGCGACTGGCAAAATTTTAAGATGTATGAGTCAGAATATGAGACGGCCAAAACCAGCGCTCGTCGAAGATTCGAAAAAAATGCCGAAGTATTTGTTGCTGAATTAAAGAAGAGAATTCCGAAGGGTGCTAATGTTTTGTTTGCTCATATTATGGCCGGTGGCGTTCCTCGCGCCAAAATCATTCTTCCTCTTATGAACCGAGTTTTTAAAGGCACAGGAGACCGTTATTTAGAAAGCAAAAACTTCTGGGAATCTGACATTGGAAAAATGGTTTCGGATAATTTTAATGAAGTTACCGCAGAAACCTTTCGAATTTTAATTGAAAAAACCAATCCTATTCGAGAACAAGCTAAAATCGATGGATCATATGTTTCATACTTGGCTTTTGGTTATCATGGAACCGAAGTACTGATTAATGACCAGTTTACTTGGCAAACTTATACACCTTATTTACAGGGCTGGGCGAAAATTAAACTAGAAAACTATTCAAAGGATGCCTTTGCCAAAGGAATCCACTCTTGCGTTTACAACTGCCCGGAAATATTAACTAACTCTAGTTCCATATTTCTTGGTGTCGAATTGTCCTTATATTCCCTGCTGACTGCAATCGGCCGGCTTAATTTAGATAAATACAAAAAACTTTACTTTGAGTGCAGCGAACTTCTTTCTGAAACCCTCACGGTAGATAGAATGTTAAATATCATTCACACGTATATGAATCATGAAAAAATAAAACCCTATTTTAACTTAAATCATTGGCCGCAGCACAACACCAAAGAGCAAATGGAAGTGATGTTAAATGCTTCTGACGAAATTTTATCGGCGCACAAAGATCATAAGAAGTTGGTTACCTCGGTATTATCAGAAGTGGTTTTTAAAGGTTGTGGAATGGTAATGATCAATGCCAATGCTAAGATTGAAAGCCCAGTCACTTGGATTAATCACGATATTTTAGCAAAAATTTATTCAGGTCTTTAATTGAGCAAATCTCTGTCATCAGGCCAGATCTTTTTTAGTTTTACTCTTTTATTTTTAAGGACATTGACCCAATCAATGTTTCCTTTCCTATCGTAGGCCTGGACCAATCGAGCTGTAAAAACAAGGATATTAGCATTCGGTGTTGAAATATTGCGATTTGGTCGCAGAGCCGTCAGCATTTCTGGACCATAATTACTATGATCAATTAATTTCTCTTTTTCAGTCAAACTACCCAGAATAATTATGTTATCAATTTTGCCTAAAACAGTTCGATTTAACATCAAAGCATATTCTTTACTATTACCAGCTCCGGCTGTGCCGACAATGACGGTGCCTTGCTCTCTTAATGTGGTAATCGCGGCTTGCACATCTTGATTAGTTTCTCTGGCTCGCGCATTCCATCCTAAAAACAATACTTGTGGCGCCCCTTCTTTAGGAACTAAAGCATCTTTTAGTTTAGCCTCTGCAAACTGCCCGTTTTCATCATAAGGAGTCATGTTACTAATTTCGCAGTTTTTACAGTTCTTCAATTCGTTGCTTAAAACCGGTAAGACATCTTTATCAAACATCTCTTTTGAGCTAGTATCAATAACACCTAAAATTACTTTCCCGGCCGGAGCCGTTGCCGCTAGCAATAAATGTGGAAAAAGAGCCAAGATTAAAAAAGTGGCACAAACAGAAGAGAAAGTATTTTTTATCATTTCGACCTCGATCAATAAATGTTAAGCTACGAACTTATGATGACCAATAAAAAAATAAAAATAGCCATAACCGGCGGACCGTCAGGCGGCAAAACGACTCTAATTGATGCCCTCCAAAAAGATCTGTATGGAAAACTAGCCGTAGTGCCAGAAGCAGCAACAATACTGTATCGCGGCGGATTTCCTAGAAAGTCGA
>JAYSSX010000640.1:0-1702 GCA_043720315.1 Pseudobdellovibrionaceae bacterium
TCAAGGGCAAAAAAGCCATTGCCAAATTAATGGCCCAAGCTGAAGAAAAAGTGACAGTGGCATTAAAAACCAAGGCCACCAGTAAAAAATCCGCAAAGGCCAGCGCCAAAGAAGCTGAAGAAAATATCAATCAACCTATTCCTGAAGTAACTCCGGTCACTCAAACGGAAATGGGCGAGATTATTGAATTGAACGAACCAAAAATGTTGAAAAAGGGTCTACCGAAAGAATCTTTTTATCTGGTCATCGATCGTATTGCCTTTAACACTTCTGAAAAGGATCGATTGGCCGATTCTCTGTCGCAGGCGTATGAAGCCAGCATCAAGTACAATACTAAAACGACCGTACGAAATGCTTTATTGATTACCACCGAAGGTTCACAATTAAAACTAAGTGAAGAAAATTCTTGTTCGATCTGTGGTTTTACTCCCCCACCGGTGACTTCAAGACTATTTAGTTTTAACAGTCCGATTGGGGCTTGTCCCAGCTGTAAGGGTTTCGGAAATATTTTGGATTTGGACGAAAAGAAAGTCATCCCTAATCCCAATCTCAGTATTGCTCAAGGGGCACTAAATCCCTTTACTATGCCCAGCGCCGAAAGCGATAAGAAACAACTTTTGGCCTACTGTAAAAAAACAAAAATTGATGTGCATACACCTTGGAATAAATTGCCTGAAGATCAAAGAAAAAAAATCTGGAATGGCAGTAAAGAATTTTTCGGAGTTAAAGGTTTATTTGAATACTTAGAACAAATTAAATATAAAATGCACGTGCGTGTTTTTATTTCTAGATATCGTAGTCCGTTTTTATGTCCAGAATGCAAAGGGACTCGATTGCGTAAAGAAACCAATCATATTTTTATTCATGGGCTACATATCAGCCAGTTAACCCAAATGACGGTTGAACATCTTGCCACTGTGTTTGATGAAATTAAATTCACTCCTACCGAAATGGAAGTAGCCAAGGAAATAATTAAACAGATTAAAACCCGATTAGATTTTCTAAAAAGAGTTGGCGTACATTATTTGACGTTGGCGCGTGAAACTCGAACTCTTTCGGGTGGAGAATATCAGCGTATTATGTTGTCGAATCAATTGGGAATGGGTTTGTCACAAACACTTTATGTTTTGGACGAGCCAACTATTGGTTTACATCCTCGTGATAATGATCGTTTGATTTCGATTTTGAAAGATCTTAAAGATTTAGGAAATACTTTAGTAGTGGTAGAACATGACCACGATGTTATTAAGAACAGTGAAAATGTTATTGAAATGGGACCTGGCAGTGGATTTCTAGGTGGAGAAGTCGTTTTTAGTGGTGGCACGGCGGATTTCTTAAATTCAAAAGAATCCCAAACGGCCGCTTACCTGCGTCCCTCGAATAACTGGGTGCCCTTAAGAACCGTTCGACCGGTTGATATCGATTCATATAAATTTAAATTGCAGGTTAAAGGCGCTAAAGGCCATAATTTGAAAAATGTAGATGTCGACATTCCTATGAACCGATTTGTAGTTGTTACTGGTGTCAGCGGTTCGGGAAAGTCGACATTAGTTTCGAAAACTTTGTATCCGGCATTAGCGCGAATTTTAAATATCGAATATGGCCCCGAACAGCCTTTTGATAAATTAAATGGCATGGAACATATCAAAAATGTTTTGCTGATTGATCAATCGGCCATCGGAAAATCAGCCCGAAGTTCCCC
>JAYSSX010000641.1:0-2135 GCA_043720315.1 Pseudobdellovibrionaceae bacterium
CGCATTAAACTTTCACGCAAAGTTTTGCTTGATAAAGCGCAACACTAGTCTGGACCAGAGATGATTCAGTTTAAAAAGACTGAACTTAAAAACGGGATCCGTGTTGTGAGTGAGTTCCATTCGCACTCGCGCGCGGTGACCATCGGCCTTTGGGTTCTTTCGGGAACCCGAGACGAGAATTCAAAACAAGCCGGCATTTCTCATTTCGTCGAGCATTTGGTATTTAAAGGCACTAAAACAAAATCAGCTTATCAGATTGCGAAAAGTTTAGAAGCCTTAGGTGGCGAACTGAATGCTTTTACCACTCGAGAATACACCTGTTATCATGCGACCGTATTAAAGGAACATTGGGAGAAAGCCTTAGAAGTTTTGGCTGATTTAGTATCTAACATGTCCATTACTAACGAAGAATTTACTTTAGAAAAGTCAGTGATCCAGCAAGAGATCACGATGACAGAAGATAATCCGGAAGAGATCATTTATGATCATTATTTCGAAAGATGCTTCCGAGGTAACCCACTGGGATTGCCAATTTTAGGAACCACTCAAAGTATTCAGAAAATGACTCAAAAAGAAATTTTTTCTTATTATAAAGAAAGATATTCGGGAAACAATTTAATTATTAGTGCCTCGGGATGTATCGATCATCAAAATGTGGTTGAAGGATCTCAAAAATATTTAAAACAAAAGACTAAACGTAGATTGTCTTTCAAAAGAAAAAAAGCAATTCACAAATCGTTTCGTTTTGTTGCCGAAAAGCCCATCGAACAATTGCATTTACTTATGGGAATTCCAGTTTCTAGCTTCAAAGATAAGTATCGATTTGAAGCGTTTATCGTAAATACTTTATTGGGTGGGGGAATGACCTCTAAGCTGTATCAAAGTATTCGCGAAAAGAAGGGCTTGGTTTATACTTTATATAGTTCGTTAAACACTTTTGTAGACTGTGGTTTAATAAATATTTATGCGGCCTGCGAACCAAAAAATATGCCGTCAGTTCTAAAAAATGTTTCCGTAGAACTTCGTCGCATCCGTAAAAATGGAATCTCCGAGTCGGAACTTAATTTATTTAGAACTCAAGTTGAGGGCAGTTTATTATTGGGTGCCGATGATATTGAAAATCGTATGCATTCGATCGCCGTCAACGAAATGGTATTTAGTAAGTATAAACCGGTTGAGGACATCATCGAAGAGATGAATCAAGTCACTGCAAAGTCAGTGAATGAATTTATTGATCGTTATATAAAGTCCGATGATATGGGTGTTATTTTATTAGGTGGCGGCGCCAAAAAGTTAGAAAAGTTAGTAAAAGATTATAAGTTTTAGTCGCGAAGCGAGGAAAGCCTAGCGAGCTTTGCTCGCGGGCTAGACATCGCTGAGCCTGTTCAGTATAGCTAGGAGTATGAAATGCAGAAAATTCCATTAAAAGTTTTAAAATTAAAAAATTTCAAAGGTGAACTTCCAGCCTATCAATCGGCCTTAGCCAGTGGCTTTGATGTTCGTGCGCAACTAGATCAGCCAATGACTTTAAAGGTCGGTGAGCGGGCCATGATTGCAACCGGGCTTTCTTTTGAAATTCCTCCAGGTTATGAATTGCAGTCGCGTCCACGTAGTGGTCTGGCCGCAAAACACGGAATTTCTATTGTGAATACTCCGGGCACAATTGATGCTGACTATCGCGGAGAAGTGAAAGTCATTTTAATTAATTTAGGAACTGAGCCATTTTTAATTAATGATCAAGATCGAATTGGCCAGCTGATTTTAGCGCCAGTCGTCCAGGCAGATTTTATTTTAGTCGGAGATTTATCAACGACTGATCGTGGTATCGGTGGATTTGGTTCGACCGGAGTGCAGGCCTAAGTCTTACCAAAAAGGCGCTTTGACAGCGCCTTTTGCAAAAATATTTATTAGCTAAAATATTCTCTTATTAATTTTAATTATATAGTCTGAATAATAAATTTATCCATACCTAAAGAAAATCCTAAACCTATTATAGTTTCGATGTTCAATTGGAATGCTAAGTTGTCGTTTTTATCAATAGGAAGTTCACGTAATTCGCCTGAATCACTTTTGTAGCTGACAAAACCAGTTCCTTTTAACTTAAAATGTTCAAAAAAATTGCTATGGATTTTTGG
>JAYSSX010000642.1:0-4962 GCA_043720315.1 Pseudobdellovibrionaceae bacterium
ATGGGCGATGCTAAGTATGGTTTTTACTTAGGTCACAAATCTGCGAGCACAATGGCTCAACGTATCAACGGTACTGCTAATTTTTTAGGACAAGAAAATCCTTTCGAAATTACTTACGGTATGAAAGCTGATATGTCTTGGGGCGCGGCTTTGTCTTATTCTTCTTCGGATGTTAAATCTATGAAGACTAAACAAAACTCAATGGGTATCCGTTTAGGTGCACAAACATCTATGTGGGATGCAGCTTTATTAATGGGTCTTGGTTCAACAGCAACTGGTGCTGACTTAGATGCTTCTGGAACTGTTGTTTCTACTACTGAGCAAGAAGCTGAATTCAAAGGTACTTCTGGTATCTCTCTTCGTGGTGGATACAACATGGAATCTATGTATGTATTTGGTAACTACGCAATGGACGGTAACACAATTACTGTAGCAAGTGCTGACACTAAAACTTCTGCAACTATGTTAACTATCGGTGTTGAAAACAAACACAAACTTGATGGTGGCGAAATGTTCTACGGAGTTTCTTACCACATGGATACTCAAAAAGTGGATGCTGGTACAGAAGTTAAAACTGAGTCTTCATACTTACCTGTTATCATCGGTGTTGAAGCTGATGCTGCTTCTTGGTTAGTATTACGTGGATCTATCACTCAGAACGTTCTTTTAGGTTCATCTAAAGCAAACGGTGGCGATGCAGATACAATTGCAAACAACACTACAGTTGCCGCTGGTATGGGCGTAAAATTCAACAAATTTATGTTGGATGCAGTTCTTAAAGCTGGTTCTACTGGTAACTTAGGTTCTGATGCTGCTAACTTTGCATCAAACGCTTCTTTAACTTACATGTTCTAATTTTTGAATTAGGAAATAAGAGTTAAGAAAAAGGCTGGGTAACTCCAGCCTTTTTCTTTGCGAAACTGTCCCTTGATTGAAGCTCAGTTTAGTCCAGCTTCACTTCCTGCCTCGCTCCGCTAGGCTTAAGGCTTTGCGCCAGTCCCGATATCGATCCAAACCCTATCTTCCATTGGGGAAAACCCCAACTTAGAATAAGTTTTGATAGCGGCAGGATTGTTCTTCAAAACGGTCAATGAAACGGAATTTACATTATTATTAAAGGCTTCTAAGGCCAGTGCAGAAACAACTTCAGTTGCATAACCGCGCTGTCTATACTCTGTCGAAGTTTTAATGGCGGCTAAATCCCAGACATTTTTAGTTTTTACTATCGTAGTTCCCATGGAAACTATTTTATCGCCTTCAAAAACGGCCATGATCACTGCACCTTGAATCCAAAATTTCATCTGCTGAGCCGCCTGCGGAGGGGCGCCCTGAAATTCCGCCAACTTTGCAGCGTCATCTTCAATCAATCTTCGTGCACGAATTATAGTAGCTAACCGCGCCGAAGATTTTTTCAGATCCATTCTTTGTTCCAAATAAATGATAGCCTGCGGATACAAGGGACGAATTTTTGTTAAAATACTGGCACGGCTTTCGCGGATTAGAAAGGGAACTTTGGGTAAATTTTCGAACAAGGATTCCACATTTCCGCCGGCATCATTTAAAATAACCATGGGATGTCGGTCTTGCGAAGGATGCCCCGAAATTAATAGGTAAGAAAATCCTATTGGAGTTTCGGTATAAAATATTTTAGCACGGCCTGGCCAAACAGTAAGATCCTGTATGGCCCAAGCATTTTCTATGGGACTTTCTGAAAGTTTTTTTAAAACCGTTGAAATTTCCATCTTCTATTTTTCTTTCTTAACGGCTTCCGGAACATAGCTGGGACGAATAAATTCGGGAGTAAATGGATATTTATAGCTTTTGTAAGCAGCCAATTTGGGAGTTCCGATCTGAATGTAGGTTTCGTCCCAAAGTTGCGCCAAAAGTGCTGCTGATCGACCCATTTCTTTGACAATCAGCACTCCGAATTCTTTAGCTACGCTTTCTACCGGCTTTCTTTCGGCCACTGTTTTAATTCGCATACCTTTTTCTTCTTTTAAAACCGAAGGTTTAGTGACCGGATCGATTTTTTCTACACCTTTAAGTTCCTTGTTTGCGATAAGGGTCATAGCTCGCATTTTTTCAAGGGTTGTTGCTGAATTTAAAAAAGCCAAATCAGAATTAGGTTTCATCGTTTTACGATTGGCTTCAGCCAACTTTTGATATTTCATTCCTTGTTCGACAATTTTTGCATGCAAGTTGTAAGGTTGAGCAGAAACGCCAGCATCTTCGTAAAAAGAATGTAGCCCACCGTGACCGTTGTCCCAACCGTCGTAGTTAGAACTGCTGTGAAGGGGCTGTGACGAGTCACCAACATAATGCCCCATTACTCCGGTGATAATGAAGTATTGGTAAATCAACTTATTGTATTCAAGATTATCGTTTTGTTCTTCGTTTCGATTGGCAGGGGCAGGAACAGCTTTAATTTTGTCACCCAGTTGTACCGCCATTTTTTGAAGGTCGTCGACTCTCCACCAGATAGAACCTAGCTCAGAAGGGATATCAATAATCTTACGATCCTTGGAGGTTGCATCGATTTTTCCAGTGTAATCTGTGATAATTTTTGCGAAATCTAATGGCACCTGATCAATAGGTAAACCCAAAACTTCCGGATCAATATAATGGGTAGGACTTCCAATTGAAATCACAACGCCAGACAAAGATTTCCAATAAATATCTGGAACATTGCAAAGGTGACCCATCATCTGTGGCCTCTGAGTCAAAAAGGCACGAAGCTCATCGTTCTTTACTAGAAAGGTCGCAGCGTCGCAAATAGTGTGATGGCCTCGGCCTCCCCAGGCTAATGCTGTTGAAGCATTAAAAAATAGGGCGGAAAAAATCATTGCGATTGGTAAAAACAATTTCATAGAAACTCTCTTTCTTGGTCTATGGATTTACGCCTTCGGCATAGTAGCCTTGGTATAGGCCGAAGGAATTGTATTTTCAAATGAGTTTTTACTTTTGGCCCAAACTTTTGGGGGCCCGCGAATGACCAAAGAAACCGGCCAAGGCAACGATAGTAATCAAATAGGGAAGAATTTGAATAAAGGCTACTGGAATAAAACTTTGATTTCCTTGCAGGGTCATCTGTAAAGCATCGGCAAAGGAGAATAACAAACAGGATAAAATTGTTGGAATTGGTTTCCAGCGACCAAAAATCAACGCTGCTAACGCAATAAAGCCCCGTCCTGCTGTCATTTGTGGGGAATAGTTAGACGCCATTGCCGTTGATAGGAAAGAACCTCCAATGCCGGCCAAGGCACCACAGATCAATAAACTGATCCAACGCACTTTAAGAATGGAAAAACCATGAGACTTTAAAACTTCCGGCTTTTCGCCAGAGAACTGTAAGATAAGTCCTAATCGCGTGAAATGAAAAAAGTAAACAAGAACTGCAGCCACACTCAAAGTAATTAAATAGGTGCTGTTATGAAGTTTAAAATCAATGTCGATGCTGGGAGTAGAACCGGTGGAATCAAACACTAACTTGGTAATAAACGGTGCCATCCCAAAAGATAAAATATTGATTCCCGTACCTGAAACAATTTGGTCGGCCTTTAAATTTAAAACAAAAAAGGCATAAATTCCGGCAAAAGCAGCTGAAGCTAACATTGCGGATAAAATACCTAAGGTCGGGCTGTGCGATTGGAAAGTCACAATAGCTGCGGCCAAAGCCCCAATCAGCATAAATCCTTCCAATGCAATTTGAATAACACCCGAACGTTCACTGATCAATCCGGCAAAGGCGACCAATATCAAAGGAAGGCTTCCACGTACCGTTGCAAGAAAAAGAGATTGCAAGATTTCAAAGGTCATTTTTGATCTCGCTACTTTTAGGTAAAGACTTCTTTTTATTAAATTTGATCATAGAAAACCCAATGACGGATAAAATAATAATGGCTTCCATGATACGGGCAAAATCACGAGTAATAAATTCAGTTTCAATATCCAAATCGGAAGCGCCTTTTTGTAAAACTCCAAAAAGGAAAGCACTTGGTAAAATCAGGATAGGATTATTTCGAGACAAAAGGGCCACAGCGATTCCAACAAAACCATAATCAGCGGAAAATCCTAAACGAAATTTGTGAATAGAACCGACAATTTCATTCCAGGCAACAAACCCTGCTAATAAACCGGAAAAGGTAAGTGCCTGCAGTTGTATGCGCTGAGTGAGAATTCCTGACCATTGGGCCGTTTTAGCGTTTTTGCCTGTGGCCTTCAGCTTAAACCCATAAGTCGTATAATTTAAAATATAATAAAGTAAAAAACATAAAACGACAGCGATGAGAATAGAAAAATTAACTGGAGAGTCAGTAAAATAGTTTTGTATAAAGTCGTTGGAAAAATAGAAGGCATCGCTGATCGGTCTAGATTCGGGATTCTGAGAATCGGGATTTTTAATTTTTTCTAAGGTAATCCAGTTTGCTATTGCTGCCGCAATAAAATTTAACATCATCGTAATAATGACTTCATGACTTCCTTTTTTTACCTTTAACCAGCCGGCTATTCCGCCCCAAACTGCCGCTAAGAGAAGGGGAATGATAAAAATGAATAGCATTGAAGTCCCGCTACCCAAACCTGGCATCATTGTTCCGATGTAAGCTGCGGTTATACAAGCAATAGTCAGCTGGCCTTCGGCGCCGATATTAAATAATCCGGCATGGAAGGACCAACAAACTGATAAACCAGTAAAAATAAAGGCTGTGGTATAAAATAAAGTGAGTCCCAAATCATATTTGGACCCAAACGCACTTAACCCAATAATCCTGATAAAATTTATCGCTGATTCGCCGGCAAAGTTTGCCAGTAGTATGCAAATCAAAATTCCAAATAGCAACCCCGCCAGTGATTTCAATGCTGAATACCTTCTATCGACATCGATTTGGCAATAGCCCTTTCATCAAACTCTGGATGAAATTCAGCAACGATTTTATGGTTGAGCATTACAAATACTCGGTCCGA
>JAYSSX010000643.1:0-2022 GCA_043720315.1 Pseudobdellovibrionaceae bacterium
GTTAAACGGGAACAGCTTGAGAATATCATCCATCCTTGGATTAAAAACGAAGTGTTAAAACAGAAAGAGGCATTGTCGGCTGCAGGGACGGTGGATTTAGCCTTTTATGACGTACCCTTGTTGTTCGAAAAAAATATGGAGTCTAGTTTTGATTTAATAGTTTTGGTTTATTGTCCGGAATCGGTGCAGCTATCAAGGCTTATGCAGAGAAACTCCCTTTCCCAAATTGAAGCCCGGTTGAGAATTGATTCCCAAATTAGTATCGAAGAGAAAAAGACAAAATCCGATTTTGTAATAGATAACAGTGGTTCATTTTCCGATCTTGAAGATGCTGTTAAATTGACCTTAAAAAAAATAAAATCAGCGCTTTAAAATGGAATATTAAAGTCTATTTGGGCCGAATAACTAAGGCCAATGAGGGTATAGTCTAAAGATGTTTCCAACTGAAAATGTCGATTTAATTTTAAAAAATCTTCAAAGCCAACTGCTAATTTAATTCCGTATCTTTTGAAGCTTACTACCGATCCAAAACTTTCGCTAGCCAGGTAATGCGCTAGTACGGCGGCTTTCCCGTAGGGTTCGTTATATTCCCCAATGGCAACCACTTTTTTATATCCGAATGAGGCCGAAATTTGTTGATTAAATAGAAACAAAATTTGGGGTTCCCATGCGGAATCATTTTTTGCATAAAGAGATTGCGTTAAGCTGATGTATTGTGTGGTCTCTTGTTCATTTTCATCATGGATTTTTCCGCTCAAATAACCTAAGCCAATTTTGAAAGCTTTGTCGTAAATCGAACGAAATTTATAAAGAATTTCACTAGGCTCTTTGCCTGCTGCTTTTAAATCGATGGACTGGGGTGGAATGACATTTGGTTGGTAGGCAAGACTATAGAAGGGCACAATCCAGAAACTCACCACGACCAAAGTCAAAAATATTTTGATATTATGTAGACGCATGAAAGAAAGCATAACATTTATTTTTTTAAATATTAAAATAAATTATTCTTTATTTACTGAAAATAGCGGAGTTACCAAATGTTACGTTTTTATTTTTTTGCTTTGATCTGCTCGTTTGCGTGGAATTCTTTTGCAGCGGAAAGTCTTCAAAGTTCAATTCATAGAAGTTATCAGTCACCACGTGCCTTGGGAATGGGCGGTGCCTTTGTTGCCGTTGCTAATGACTATAGCGCGATTTTTTACAATCCGGCGGGTTTGGCAAGGCGCGAGGACGGACAAATTAATTTATCGATGGAATTGGGATTTTCGCCCTCTTATTTTACCTTCGCCAATGATGTTAAAGATGTGGCGGGAGTAAACGGAACCGAGGCTGACAAATTCAAGTCATTTTCAGATTTCCTGTTAGATCAGTACGGCAAACAATTTTCTTTACGTGCCGGTTTATTCGAAGCCTTTTGGGTGCGTCCGAACTGGGGCATAGCTATTATTCCGGCTGATCTTTCAATCGATATTCAAATTCTGAATCAAGCGGCTCCAGCGATGGATATCAGAACTTACTTGGACACGACAATCGCGTATTCTTACGCAAATTACTTAAAAGGATATGTCGACGGCATTCTTACTTACGGAGTGACTGCGAAATTTGTGAATCGCGGATTTGCAAGTAAACAACTAAACTCTTGGGATCTCGTTGCTGATAGCACTTTTTTTAAACAGAGTGATTTAAGAGATGGTTATACGATTGATGCCGATTTAGGCGTTTTGTATACTCCAGATTTGCCTAGTGACGGTATTTTTTCATTGTTGAATTTGGCAAAGCCAACTTTTGGAATGACCGTTCGAAATGTATTGGATTATGGGTTCACTAACAGCTTTCGTTTATTTAATAAAAACGAAGTGGAAGCACCAGAAAAGTTGCACCGCGTGGTCGATTTAGGAACTAAATGGGAGTACCCTTCGTTATGGATTTTTCAAGGTCGCGGAGTTATGGATTTTACCGATATTATGCATCCCAGTTACAACTTTCGTAAGGGTTTACACATAGGTTTTGAATTCGACTGGA
>JAYSSX010000644.1:0-1749 GCA_043720315.1 Pseudobdellovibrionaceae bacterium
ATTCCGTTTGGGCACGTTGGCGAAAATCTGACAATGGATGAGTTATTTGAAAAAGACTTTCAAGTAGGAAGCGTTTATTCAATAGGAACGGCTGAACTCAAAGCCAGGAGCCCTCGTTATCCCTGCAATCGTTTTAATTTGTGTTTTCACGGTGATCAGTATCAAAAATTGTTTGAAACCTTTAATAGACCTGGAGTCTACTTTGAAGTGATTAAAGAGGGATTTATCAAACCCGGCGATACGTTTAAATTACTCAAAAAAGGTGCGTCACTATTTACAGTGTTAGATCAGTATAACTTTATGTTTTTGCTGAGAAATGATCCGCCGAAATTGAACTTGAAAGTGTTGACTCAAGTTGCAAATGATCCGGAGATGCCTTCTCTTTTTAAGAAGGCTTTCAAAGCTCGTTTGAACGAGCTAGGCAAATAGTTTTCTAGATCATAGGCCAAAAGAGTTCTATTTTTTGCCTTTATTATTAGCGTCTTTGTCCTTAGTATATTTCACTATAATTTTAGTTCCTTTAACAGGAAGGTCACTGAGTTCTAAATCGTTACCCACGATTTTCCAATTAATATCTGCTTGAGCAGGTTTCAGAATGACTTCTATCGAAGCATCCTTCTTTGGCAGTTTAGATAATTTTAAGTGTTTAGCAATTCGTTGAACTCTCTTGCCGATCTTAGAGAGTGATTTAGAATAGTCAGCATCACAAATACTTACTGAAATACCATTTGTATCGTCCACTAATTGTTGAATTCTTATTCCGAATCTTCCGCCCTGAACATCAGTGCTCATGCAGTTTTGATCATTTGGACGGTAAATGATTCCATAATTAGTGTAACGTTTTGCCGGGAAGACATCGCCGATAAAAGCAGTCAATTTTTCTGGCGTGATTAAATTGGAAAGGGTGGGACTATCTTCATCTTCGTCAGATAGAATAATTGTAACTAGATCGGCACCAGGGCGAAAAAATCCTGTATTTATAGAAATTCTTTTTTCGATTCCCATATATATCGCACGCATTGGTTGTTCATTTCCAGAAGCACAGCCGATGCTGGTATTCTCACAATTTAAAACTGTTCCATAACGAGTCACCGTATCTAAGAAAACTTTTTCGTAATTTGGCGTAAGTTTAGTTAAAATTCTAGAGGTAGGATGTGCTCCAGGACTTATCCCGTTATTAACTAGATAAACTAGATCACCATTCGTAGAGTAGTAGCCACCGCTAACGTCAGTTGTTGTGATTCCTATTTGCCAGTCAACACTACTGATTGAATCAGTGAAATAGGACAATTTAGTGGCTAACTTTTGTTGTTCTTCCAACATAGATAGTGAGTTATCGATCACAAAGATGATATCAACAGGTATTAGGGGTTTGGTATCGTCGATTGTGAACTCGTCGCTGATTTTTTCACTGGTGTCGGTCAAGGTTGTGTTTGTGTTTTTTACAGGACTAAAGTTCGTTTTTGCGCAGCCTGCAAATATAAACACACCAGCTGTAAAAAAAATCTTCATTAAGTTTAGATTTTTTTTAATTTTTATATTTCTCATAGTTCAACCCTTACTAAAGTTAGTTTATTCTGGTGGTACTGCTTTAAATAGCAACGCAGATGCCAGCAAAAAGGAGGTCTAGAAATTTTTGAATGATGAAATAAGTGTAGGGAACGTTTCAGTTTTTTTTAAACAAAAAAAGAAACTCATTGCCGGTTTAGTGTAAAACTTTAGAAATGTTCAATAGTATAGACAATAAAT
>JAYSSX010000645.1:0-5447 GCA_043720315.1 Pseudobdellovibrionaceae bacterium
TGATTTCGAGGTTGCACAATTTCAGTTGTGGTGTTTGCAGCAAGTGAAATCTTTAATAACGAAGATCCATCGACTTTGCCGTTAGCCATCAACGGAAACTTATCTAAAACGATGATAAAAGCCGGATTCATATAATTAGGCAAATTTTTGGCCAAATAATTTCGAAGATCTTCCTCTTTATAAGTAAAACCTTCTTTTGGTATAATGTATGCGATTAATTGCTTTTCCCCGCCAGAGTCTTCCTTCGCCATTACCACGGCTTGCTTAAGAAATGGACTCGAAAGCAAGCAAGATTCAATTTCTCCCAATTCGATTCGATAGCCACGAACTTTAACTTGAAAGTCAGCGCGGCCTAAATACTGAATACTCCCATCTGGTAACCAGCGACCCAAATCCCCTGTTTTATAAAGTCGTATTTGTTTTTCAAAAATTTTCAAAATGCAGAATCGCTCATTGGTTAATGACTCTAGGTTTTGGTACCCGCGCGCTGTACCTGCTCCGCCAATGAAAATCTCTCCGGCAGAACCAATCGGTGCAATGTTAAGTGCGGAATCCAAAATATAGATTTGCGTATTCAAAATAGGTCGGCCAATGGTAATTTCATCGCCCACACTTTCTAATTTTGATAGAGTGGACCAAATGGTTGTTTCTGTCGGACCATAAAGATTCCAAATCTGTTGAGAGCGTTGTTTCAATTGCGTAGCCAATTCAACTGAAAGCTTCTCCCCACCACACAACATTTTTAATTTGGTATTTTTCGTTTTCCATCCAGATTCTATTAAAAGCTTCCACATTGAGGGCGTTGCCTGCATTATCGTGGACTCAGCCAATAGTAATTTTAACGAATCTGTATTTTTTTGTTGCTGGCTATTCGCAAGGATAACTTGTGCACCGACGATTAATGGCAAGTAGATTTCTAACCCTAGAATATCAAAAGATGGAGAAGTCACAGAAAGTAAGCGGTCTGTGTAATCTATCTTTATTTCGACTTTCATAGACTCTAAAAAATTCACAACGCTGTGATGCTCAATTTGTACGCCCTTCGGCAATCCCGTTGATCCCGAAGTATAAATTACATATGCTAAGTTGCTGCTTTTTACGTCCCCGGTTGGGGCCCTCACTTCATTTAAATTCCATGAGGCCTCGTCTGTATCCAAGCAAATTATTTCAGCCCCCAGTTTCCACGTTGGAGAAGCAAATTCAGTTGCCGTTAAGAGGACTCGCGCATTCGTATCTTTCAGTATGTGTAAAATTCTAACTTCGGGGAAGCCTGTATCAATCGGAACGTAAGCGCCACCAGCCTTCAATGTCGCTAAAAAACTGACAACCATATCAATTCCGCGCTCTAATAATACTCCAACTAGAATATCTGGTCCAACACCCAATTTCTTTAGATGATGTGCTAACTGATTCGCTCGTTTATCCAACTCAGAATAGGTAACACTATGTTCACCTGCCCTAAGTGCAATCGAATCGGGGGTAAGCAAAACTTGCCGTTCGATCAAATGGTGAAAGCAAATTACTTCCGACGGGATCACTTCGCTTCTATTAAAGCGATTTTGCACATCTGCTATTTCTTTTTTCGTTAATAGATTTAGTTCCCGTATCTTCGTTGATTCATCATTTACAATGGATTCCAACAAAACATTAAATCTTTCGGAAAATCTTGAAATCGTATCAAAATCAAATAAATCGGCGTTATATACAAAGGCCGCATCAAGTTGACCTTCAATTTCATTTATCATTAACGTAAGATCAAAACGGGCTGCTCTGGCGTGATCTTCAACTAGAGTAATTTGAAATTGATCGGCAAGATACTTATAGTTTGGACTCTCTAGAAACTGAAACAAAACCTGAAAGAGTGGGGAATAGGACTGCGAACGCTCGGGATTTAGTGCATTGACTACCTGTTCAAACGGAACGTCTTGATTTGACAACGCTTCGACAGAACGCTGTTTGACTTGCTCAACGAGATCAGAAAATGACTTTTGGTTATCCAGTTCGACTCGCAAAACCAGAACATTTGCAAATAGTCCAATCAGACTTTCAGCATTTAGGTGATCCCGATTGGCAACCGGAAATCCAAAAGCAATATCCTGTTGTCCAGAGTGTCGACTTAGAAAAACAGAAAATGCACTAGCCAAGGTCATAAACAAAGTAGCATTTACTTTCCGACCAATTTTTTTTAATCCCGACAACGTTTTTTCCGGAATAACAAAAGCCTGACGATGCCCAACAAAGTTTTGAATTTTAGGTCGCGTACGATCCAAAGGTAAATTAAGCAACGGAGGCAGTCCGGCAAGCTGCTTCTGCCAATAAAGGACATTATTAGTAGAATTTTTTTCCCGTTCCTTTTGGCGTAACCAAGAGGCAAAATCTGCACACTGAAACGAAAGTGGAACTAGAGACCTCGGGATTCTCTTAACTCTTGAAAGATACAAATCCCCAAATTCCTTTAGAAAAATTCCCAGCGACCACCCGTCATTGACGATGTGGTGCGAATTAACTAAAAGAGTATGCTCGTCTTCTTTCAATTTAAGTAACTTCATTCGAAAGAGTGGCACTTGTGAAAGATCAAATCCTCGATTTACGCTTATTTCTAACTCTTCGTTAAATCGGAATAAACGATCCCTTTCGGAGAGATGGCTGAGGTCCAAAAATGGAATAATAAAATTAAGTTCCTTTTGCACCATTTGAAATGGCTGACCTTCAATTTGGACAAAGGAAGTTCGAAAAGATTCTTGACGAGCAATGAGATCATTCACCGCCAGAGCTAAGCAGTCCCTATCAAACCGACCTTTTACTTGCAACTGAAAAGGCACAACATACGTGACAGGTAGCTTGCCGGTGTTTTGAGTCTCGATTTGGTCGACCAGCCAAAGCCTTTCTTGACTGTGCGACAATGGCAAAGGAGTATCCCTTGGAACAATCGGAATGGATTTACCTACTATTGTAATGACTGGATCTTGCGACTCGATTAATTTTGCCAAAGCTGCAATATCAGGAACTTCCATCATTTCCTGTAAGCTAATATGGACCTTAAAGTTACGCCGAATTTTAGCCGAAAGTTGCATTAGCAGCAATGAGTGTCCGCCCATTTTTAAAATGTTATCGGTCATACTCAATTTATCAATTCCGACCAAAGCACAAATTAGTTTTGCCAGGGCAACCTCGGTACTGGTCTTTGCTTCTACAAAAACTGCCGACTTAGAATTCTGATAGACGGGCATTGGCAAAACCTTCCTATCAATTTTTCCATTTTGATTTAAGGGCAGTTCCGACAACATCACGAACGCAGACGGCACCATGTATTCAGGAATAACTCCAAGAAGATTTTCCTTTATTGTGTGACTTTCAATGTGACTCGCCTCTGGAACTACATAGGCTACAATTCTTTTATCATTCGGAATATCTTCTCGAACTATCACACAAACATCACGAACGCCAGATGTCGTTCGGATACAACTTTCTATTTCCCCAAGTTCAATTCGAAACCCTCGCACTTTGACCTGAAAGTCGCTTCGCCCGATGTATTCTAAAACTCCCTCAGGCAGCCAACGAACTATATCACCAGTTTTATAAACACGAATTAATTTTCCAAAAATTTCTGTTTCGAAAAACCTCTGGTCAGTTAACTCGGGTCGGTTTAAATAGCCACGCGCAAGACCCAGCCCGCTAGTATACAACTCTCCCTCAACACCCATAGGCACTGGTTGAAAATTTGAATCAAGAACGAAAACCTGAGTATTATTAATTGCAGATCCAATAGGAACAGAATCGTACTTTTTTCGTTTAATAGAATATGTAGTAGTAAAAGTGGTGTCTTCGGTCGGACCGTAAACATTTATTATTTGAGTTTTTGGCAATAGAGTTATTGCTTTGTTAACCTGGTTGGCCGAAAGAGCCTCGCCACCAACCAACAACTGCTCAACACTAAGCAAGCTTTCTGGCGCTTCTTCAATCATCAAGTTAAAAACACTCGTTGTTAATAAAAGTGTTTTAACTTTAGAATATTTAATTTCCAATCCTAATTCAGTTGCGTTTAAAATATTAGGTTTTGCAATAATTAGTTTCGCACCGTTAAGCAGTGCGCCCCAAATTTCAAAAGTAGCGGCATCAAAAGAAATAGATGCATTCTGCAGAAAGGTCTGACTACCATTTAACACTGCATAATTGGGATCAATAGTTAGACGAACGACCCCAGAATGTTTTACGCAGCAGCCTTTGGGTTGCCCCGTCGAACCTGAAGTATAAATCACATAGGCCAAGTTTTCTGTTGTATTAAAATTTATCGGCGTTGTTACTTTGAAAGTAGACCAAAGTTTGCTATCTTGATCTAAGGCAATTGATTTAAATCCTAACCCCGAAACAGTGTCTTTAAACTTCCCTGCGGTTAATACCACTAATGCTTTAGTATCTTCTAAAATAAATTTTAGCCGCTCTTCAGGATATTTTGCGTCCAATGGCACATAGGCACCTCCAGCTTTGAGAATGGCTAATAATCCAATGATCATTTCCAGACTTCGCTCGACAAGTACCGCCACTAGAACATCTGGCCCAACACCAAGAAACTTTAAATAATTTGCCAGTTGGTTCGACCGTTCATTGAGAGTTTCATAAGTTAAACTTTCCCCTTGAAATGAAATCGCGATTGCTTTAGGGTTTTTCTTTGAACACTCTTCAAACAGTTGGTGAATCGTCTGTAGTTTGGGAAGCGGCCTTATGGTATTATTAAAATCATTGTTTAACTTCCAAATTTCCTGGTTTGCCAAAAGTGGCAATTTAGAAATTACAGACTTAGGATTTGCAACTACTCCCTCGAGAAGCACTTCAAATCTAGCTGCCAACAACTGGATTGTGGATGATTCATACAATTCAGGGCTGTAGTTAAACACGCCTTGAAGTAAGTTGTTTTCTAGACAAAGAAAAAGTGATAAATCTAATTTATTCTGATCTATCGAAATGAGCCTCGTTAATGTCATCTCTGGTTTCACTGCAAGTTTCGAAAAACCGAGAACAACTTGGAACAAGGGATGTAAGTTAGCGGCCCGATCTGGGTTAACCGCACTAACAATATCACCGAAGGGAATCAGGCCGTTCTCTACAGCTTCGGAAGAAATCCTTTGAACCTTTTTGATCAAAGCTAGAAAAGTTAAGTCTTGCTCAATACCAACCCTAAGAATTTGCAATTTGTCTTCAAAAACAAAACCAAAGACGGCCTCCGGGGAAGCCGAATGTCTACTTAAAAAAATTGAAAATGCACTACTAATCAAAATCGAACTGCTAATTGATTCCCGCTCACAAAATTCCTGTACGGACTTCGTTAGCTGTGGCGAAAATGAAAAATTAAAAGATTGCCGCGACAGCTTAGGGCTGTAAGCACGCGGCCGATCGACCGAAAAGGAACTGATTGAAGGTAAGCCGGATAATTGTTTTTGCCAATAAAC
>JAYSSX010000646.1:0-4126 GCA_043720315.1 Pseudobdellovibrionaceae bacterium
CCTGATTTCAACGAAAAATTTATCAACCAATATGCGGGGATTCATGGCTCGCTCTATTTTCCAAAACAAAAACAAATTTCGCACATAATGTTGCCAAAATCTGCTGACGATGCTTTCCGTAATCAACCGCAAACGGCCAACCCTTATTTCAGCGATATTCTGGCGAAGATTTCGGAGTTCCAGGCTCAGGTGCCTTAATGTAAGGGGGTATCGAATGCATAAAGGATCTTGTCTGTGCGGTAAAGTTAAAATTGAGGTCAGTGGTTCATTGAGGTCACCCGATGGCTGCCACTGCCATCAATGTCGAAAGATAACCGGACACTTTTTAGTTTCTACCGACATTCCAAGGTCTGCCTTAAAAGTTACCGGTGGCGAATTTGTAAAATGGTTTCGCTCTTCCGATAAAGTTCAGCGCGGATTTTGCGCTGAATGTGGTTCAACCTTATTTTGGGATCCTTTGTCAAACGATTGGACATCAGTCGCTATGGGTGTGTTTGACGATGCCACCGAAGTCTGCATGGACAAACATATCTATGTTGCCAGCAAAGGCGACTATTACGATATCAACGACGACCTACCGCAGTTTTTGACGATACCTCCATGTCCGGGAAAGTGATTCGGTTGTCATTTTTTTAGGTTTTCTTCGAAAACGACGTGTTTACTCTCGGGATGGCTTTGCGCCCAATAAGTTGGCAGCTTTTCAAGGACGATTTAAAAAAACTCAATCTACTTTGAATTATTAATAGGTACAGAAGTGAGTCAACAGATAGGACGCATTGTATTTCATGAGTCCGTATATTCATTGAAATTAGTCGGGACAAATTGCCTAAGTTAAAGAGATAATTGTTGGCTTATTTAACCTCTATAATTATATTGCCCGTAAATGCAACTTAGTTTAATTCCAAAAAGTAATCTTCGCACCATGAAGGGCTTCTCCTTAGGTGGAAGCTCGCTCAAAAAAAGACGAAAAATCAAACGACCATTAATTAGTGGGAGGCCAACTCATGTCGTTTTCAAATCTTCGAAGGCAACGGGTGATCTTTCGTTTTACAAACATAAGAAATTAGTGGCGCAGTTGCTGAATCAAAAGTAGCGGAAGTTTTTTATCGAAATTTTAGATTGGGTGAATATGGGCAATCATTTGCACCTTAAAATTCGGTTTAAGGACAGAAAGTATGTTGGTCAATTTCTAAAATCGTTTTCGGCAACACTCGCGCGGGCGATCACCGGGGCTAAAAAAGGAAATAAGTTTGGAAAATTTTGGGACGGATTGGTTTTTACTCGGGTTCTGACAACTAAAATTGAAGACCTAGGAATCAAAGGATATTTCGAGGCCAATCATCGACAGCGAGAATACGGATACGCCGAAAGAGAATTTTATCTAAAAAGATTTAATCAATTTTTGTATCGGCTTAATAGATTTAAGGCTAAGTCTATCAGTGAACTAAAGCCTGGCTAAGTATAGCAAATGTGGTGAGTAAGCTAAAATTGATGAAGCTATTAAAAAATCTGGTATTTATGGCTCTGGTTTTAATACTTCAGGTAAAATTAAAAAAATTAGGAAGCCCTAAACTTCAAAAACAGACAAATATAATTTTTTTTTATATTTGTAATGGCCCATTTGCGTCCGTGTAATCAGTTGAAAAGGGCCTGATTCTCCGACTGATGTATCAATCTATCATTGTATTTGTTTCACAAGACCGATTTTACTTTTTTACCTGTCAAAAATAATAACATCTATCGAGATCATAATTTTATAGATAAACCCCTGCTGAAACTGAATATCAGACTGCTTTCATAACATGGGAAACTAATCCCTAAATACTTTGAGCAGAATTTACTTTAAGGAGTATAGTCATGTCTTTCAAAATTAAAATTGCAACTTTTGTAGCCATAGTATTAGTTGGTTCGCTAACATATACGAACGTAACCAGTGCCGCCACTTCAGTCAGAGAGGTTTTGCATTATTCCAATGGGGAATCAAATTACAAATTCAGAAATTTCTGTGCTTTCAAATGGTATCGTTATGCAACGGAATCGAATACAGGCAACTTTAATTTACCAGCCAAGCTTGACCCTGAGTGGCTCAGATTTAAAAAAATTACTAACTGCTATTGAAGCTTCGTTATTAATGGAAAATACATACAAAGAAGAAGGACAAACTTCATTTGGTAGTTCTAGCGGTGAGCTAACAGTTTATGGAGCTAAGGGAAGATTCGATTATGTTAAAGCTGTCGCTCGAAATGAAGGCAACGAGGGAGAGCTGAATAAAGGAGTAGAGAAATTAGATACACAATCTCAATGGATTTTAACTTTAATAAATAATTTAGCAAAAAATAAAATTAAGTAATTTATATTACAGTTATGCTTTTGTTGTGCAAAATTTGTAAATAAAAATGAAGAAGATATCAGAAAATTATTAATAACATTATGGCGATTTTAAGTTTGTCCCTAGTCTTAATTATCGTGGCCAGGGCAGAGGTCAGCTGTGAATCTCAAATGAATTAATGCAGTGAATAGTAACGGTAATTGTTTAGCTGTAATGGGTCTTTGTACAATTACGAATTCAACAAAGGATTGTGAAGGTGGGCATGATGTTTTTGGCTTAAAATCGAGCCCCAATTCAAAGATTAAAAAAACTCTTAGCTTTTAGGGGGTTCAAAAAGTACCGAAGAAAGTTTTAGCCAAAATAGGACACTCTAGTGATTTAGTTGAAAAGGACTTATCTGTATATTATGCGATGTTAACATGAAAAGGTGCGATTGATGCTACAAAGTCGTTAGTTGCAAGCTTACCTTATTCTGGATTTAGCGGAACTGTCGAACGTAGCAACAAAGCTAGTTTTGATCCTACAGAAAAGTGGGATTGGAAATTAACCCAGGCAGGGTACAGTCTACGTCGCGGGTTAACAGCGGAGGTTTTAGATGTACAAGCTTATTAGCTTGATGGCTTAGATCCTGAAGGTGAGGACGGGTATTTTACTAGCTGTTCGTGTCCTATGGAAGAGTCAGATAACATAAAAAAATGTCTTGTCGCACCTTGGGGACAAGCCTTTATTCAAGAATTAACTGCATTTTAAATGCTGCAATAGATTTTATGCTATTTTGTATTACTCAGGCTATCGGCATTTTTAAATACTAGCTGCGCCGAACCGACAGGCCCGGTGATGGTGACTTTGGATTCCTGATTTTCGACCAATGAAATGGGAACCGGGAAAGTCACTTTGTAAGGTGTGCTGAACCGATTGTAATTGGGATATAACGCTAAAGTTTCAGTAGGAAGTGTTTTGATTTTTATAACTTTGGCTTCGTATCGTTTGCCGCCGGCATCCAAAAATACTTTCCACAAAGTTTTGGTTTTATTTAAATCATTATTTTTTGATTCGGGAGTGTAAAGACTCAAAAAGAAATCTGTTTGTTTCGCCAAACGGTCTTCGTTTTTAGATTTTTCATTATTGTAAATGTCTTCGCTCCACTGATAAATCCGGGCATTTTCGTCCAATTGCATGCGGCTAACAGGAGTATTTAAAAAGGTCATACTTAAATCTAATGTGTTGTAAAAACCATCGTAGATTTGTTTTCGATCAGAAAAAGTTTTGACCGCTTTATAATATTCGTTTTCGTCGACCAAATTTAAGGTAGGGTGAGTTGGAAATTTAGTTGCGCATCCCAAAGTTAACAACAAACCACCAACTAAAACAAAATTTAATAAATATATATAATTACGCATAGGTAAATTTTAAAACAGACCGTAAAAGGGTCAAGCGAAATCGACTTCATTTCATCCACACTGTACAGGCTTAGCCGGAACTACCGACGAATGCCCAGCAAAAACCCACCTTGCTCGACCCAAAAAACCTACAACCGTGGGCTACTACCGCGGAGAACTATAGTGTCTTTAGCATTGCGGTTTTTTTGCTCGTCTTCGTTAGGATTCAACGAAACACTCCAGTCAGCCCACGGGAAATCAAGATTGTAATGAATGCCGCGTGATTCTTTTCGCATCAGCGCACATTTCACAGTCAAATCGGCAACGATAGCAATGTTTCGCAGTTCAACGATGTCGCTGTGAATTTTAAAATTCGAATAGTAGTCAGTCACCTCAGTCAAAATATTTTGCAATCGAT
>JAYSSX010000647.1:0-5326 GCA_043720315.1 Pseudobdellovibrionaceae bacterium
TATCGCGGCGATTTTATTAATGGCAAATTTATTCCGGTAGAAAGCAAAGACGGAGAATTTAAAAATACCAGTCCTGGGGATTTGAACGAACTCATTATGACGGTACCATATTCGTTTAAGCATATTGAACAAGCAGTGGAAGCGGCGAGAAAAGCATTTTTACCATGGGCCCGATTGTCTTTCGATGAAAGAAAAGTTTATCTTTTAAAATTGAAAGAAGTTTTTGATCAAAATAAAACACAGTGGGCAGATGTTATTTCCCGCGATACGGGAAAACCAACTTGGGAAGCCCTGACCGAAGCTACTGCCCTTTCTAGCAAAATTGATATTACCATTAATTATTCAATAAAGTTAATTCAGGAAGAACGTATCTCCAATGCCTTGCCATCAGTGGATGGAATGATTCGTTATAAACCCCGCGGTGTGATGGCGGTATTAGGACCATTTAATTTTCCGGCTCATCTTCCTAACGGTCATATCATTCCTGCCTTGGCCTCCGGCAATACCGTAGTGTTTAAACCTTCTGAACAGACACCTGGTGTTGCGCAGTTTATGGCTGAGTGTTACGAAAAAGCTGGTTTTCCACCAGGCGTATTTAATATGGTTCAGGGGGAAGGCGAAACCGGACGTAAATTAGTTATTCATGAATCAATCGATGGAATTCTATTTACAGGATCTTACGAAGTTGGTTTAAAAATCAAAGCCGAAACCATGAATCACTATTGGAAAATTTTGGCACTTGAAATGGGCGGGAAAAACGCCACTGTTGTTTGGGATGATGCCGATATGGACAAGGCCATTTATGAAAGTCTTGTAGGATCCTATATGACAGCAGGACAAAGATGTTCTTGCACCAGCCGAATTTTAGTTCACGAAAAAATTTCCGAAAAATTTACTGATCGTTTCTATCAGGCCGCCAAACGTTTAACCATCGGGCATTGGAATGAAAATCCTTTTATGGGTCCTTTGATTACCGCAGCTTCGGTTGAGAAATACATTCGTTTCCAAGAAATTGCGAATCGTGAAAATTGCGAAATGCTAATGCGTGGTAAAAAATTAGAGTTGAAACATAAAGGGCATTATGTGACCCCAAGTATTCATTTAGTGAAGCAGTACGATCCAAATTCGGTTTATCAGAAAAGTGAAATCTTTGGACCAAACGTTGCGATTTATACCGTCAACGATTTTGATCAGACTTTAAATATCGTGAATTCAACGGGATTTGGTTTAGTGATGGCCTTATTTACTAAAAACAAGTCTTTATACGAAAAGAGTTTGTTAGAAGCTAAAGTGGGAATGGTAAATTGGAATCGCACAACTAACGGAGCCAGTTCTAAACTTCCATTCGGTGGAATGGGTAAGTCTGGAAACGATCGTGCCAGCGCGCATTTTGCGATTCAGTATTGCACGGTTCCGGTGGCTAGTTTGGAAGACGGAACTGATTTTGATATCAACAAAATTTTGCCAGGCATTCCAGCAGATAGTTTAAAATAATTTAAAGGATTTGAATTTGAAAAAGTTAGTTTCACTTATTTTTGTACTTTGTTTGGTGCTGGCGGTATCCGTTTTCTTGGTCATTAAACAGTTGAATGCAAAAAATTCTGGTACTAATGAAGAAATTGTTTTTGAGGTTTTGGCCGGCCATTCGTTTACTGCCACAGCCAAAAATTTAGAACGTGATGGATTGATTCCCAATGCGAATTTTCTATCTATTTACGCCCGCTTCACTGGCGGGGCGGGAAGAATGAAAGTAGGGGAATATCTACTTAACAAAAATATGTCGCCCATTGAAGTCTATCGGGTTTTGATTTCAGGAAAAAGTATCAGTCGAACCTTTACCGTCAGCGAGGGATTAAACGTATTTGAAATTGCAGAACTTTATGAAAAACAAGGCTTCGGGGTTAAAAATGAGTTCGCAAAATGGTGTTTTGATAAAACTTTTATTGCCTCTTTATTTGGGGAAACCGTTGATCCCGAACAACTAAAGAAAATTAACAGTTTAGAAGGTTACCTATTTCCGGAAACGTATAGTTTGACCAAATATACCGATACTAAAACGTTAATTAAAAATATGGTTGAATTGTTTCTGAGAAATTACCAAACTGTCGAAGTTCCAGAAATTTATAAAGATTGGACTCGGCATCAGATAGTGACTTTGGCATCTATCATCGAAAAGGAAACTGGGGCTGAAGAAGAGCGTCCCATTATTTCTTCGGTTTTTCATAATCGATTGCGAAAAGACATGATGCTGCAGACAGATCCTACGGTCATTTATGGAAAAACCATGCTAACTGGAAAAACAGTGATTAATATTACTCGTGAAGATTTAAGAACTAAAACAAAATACAATACCTATACGATGAAGGGCTTGCCTCCGGGACCAATTGCAAATCCGGGATTGGCTGCGATGAAAGCTGCAGTTAATCCAAATTCTACAACTTTTCTTTATTTTGTTAGTCACAATGATGGTACGCATGCTTTTTCTCAGGATTATGAAGCTCATCAAAAGGCTGTTGGTACTTATCAGTTGGATCGCAAAGCGCGGGCTGGAAAAAGCTGGCGTGATTTAAAACAAAAAAAACCTAGTAGCGTTGAAAAGAATTCGAAGGATAATTAGAACTAACTATTTCTTCATTTTTTCGACTTGCAAAAATATTTTCTATTACGGTTAAAATACCTTTAGCCGTAAATGGTTTTTCAATAATATCAAAGACACCTAATTCATTTGCGGCTGCTACCAAATTATGATCAGAGAATCCAGTTAGCAAAATGATTGGAGTAATTTGTCCATTACCACGAAGGTATTTGATCAGTTGCAAACCTGGAATTTTGGGCATATTTACGTCAGTAAGGATCAGATCGTAGGTTTCATTTTTGATTTTTTCTAAAGCAACTTCGGGACAACTGCAAAACTGCACATCCGAATAAAAAGAGCCTATAATTTCATGAAGAATTTCTCCAATTTCGATTTCATCATCAATAATCAGAATTTTTTTTGATTGCATAGGTCCTTATTTAAAATTTGATCGAATCCGAATTCAACTTTACGAATACTTGCAAAGAGGGATCGTATTTGTAAATGTTTAGCCTTGGAATAAGGTTATTGTCAAACGAAGGGGCGATTATTTCCTGAACTTGATCTCCGTCCAAGTCCTCGAACGCTAAATTTGTTGCGTTACCATGGTAGTTGAAATATCCGTCTTTTTTATCTGGAAGAATTACACGGTATTTGAAGGTAGTATTCTGCGTTTTACGATCTAAATCGTAAATTTCCAATGATAGCGAATCTACTGTTTTCACTTTGACCACAGAAAGCCACTCGTTTTTTCCGGTAATATCTGCTTCAACCACATTTAAAACTTGGCGTTCATTTTCTACTAAAAGGGAGAATATTTTTTCTTTAACCGAGGGAGCCAAGTTTGCGACGATCAATAAAAGTAATATCAAGAAAAGTCCACCAAATGCAGCAACGAAATTTTTATTTTTTTCGACAGCTAGGTACTCAAATATTTGTTTTTTAACAGAAACAATGTACTTGCTCATTAAATTATTTTACACTGTTTACAGAATGAAAAAAGAAGAATTTTACAAATTAATCGAGTCTAGAAAATCCATTCGAAAATTTAAGACTGAAGTCCCTGACAAAGCGGTTATCGAAAGAGTGTTGGCGGCGGCTGTACACGCTCCTAGCGGGAAAAATCGCCAGAATTGGAGATTTTTTGTTGTGAGTGGTGATAAGCGAGACCAGTATTTAGAATATTCGAAAAAGTCTTGGTTAAACATTAAAAACATTTTGGTAACGCGATTAAAACCATCTTTGTATGAGTTTACACAAAGATTTTTTTACACGTTAGGAGATGCTCCTTATATAGTTTTTTGTTATTCACAAAATTCTACGGAGGAAAAATATTTAACCAGCATTGGCAGTGTGTATATGGCTGTGGAAAACTTGAATCTGGCCTGCTTAGTAGAAGGATTAGGTTGTTGCACAATGGGTGCGCCTTTGGAAATCCGGCAAGATGTCGATCAGTTTTTAGGTGTAGATCAAAGAGAAGATTATAAAAAAGGCGACCTAGAATTGCTTTGTGCTGTTGCTATTGGATTTCCCGACCACGAACCGCCAAAGGCACCGCGGATCTTAGAAGATCGTATTCATTTTCTTTAGTTGATCAATTGTTTTTGCAACAAGTTGGAATTACGGTTTTATTTTACGATTAAGGTACCCTTAAGTTTATAGGTCGTCGATCCACTGGTACCGATAGCAGGGTTACTTGTTTCCCATTGCTGCAAACCTATTCGAGCTGTCACTTTACAAGGTTTTCCTATGGCTCCACAGGCTGTTGAACCACTGTCAGCAGTGTTTGCACCGGAAGAAATGGTTGCCGGTTTTCCAATGAGGCCATCAAAAGGATCCAGCGGAGTTCCGCCTGTTAAGATGGGGATACCTTTTTTGCAACCAACAGTAAGTAAAATTAAAATAAATGGAATTAAATTCAGCCATTTTAAATTAAGTAAAAATCTCTTTTGTTGAAACACTAAAAGCCCCATCTCAATAATAATCAATATAGTTAATAAGTGCATAACCAGGTACAGCTAGTGGTAAAATTTTTACGACATAAGTACGTGCCGCAACCGCAGTCAGGGCTGCGCCGCTTTTGTACTTAACTGCTTTGGATGGCACTGAAAAAGTGCAGACTCCAGCTCCAAGGGTTGTCATGATCAAAGTATACTCCATGCCATCACGCATATTGTTTAAATTCATCGTTGAGCAAGAACCACCAGTATAAATAATAGTATTATATGTTGAAAAGTCGATGGCGGAAGAACCGGTAGTAGCTGTAGCCAGGAAGAAGGTTCCATTCACTTCCAAATTACTAGCGGGCGCAGAATTTCCAATTCCTATATTTCCATTAGAACTAATATTAAAACGTTGTACTCCAGCAGTCGCAAAATCCAAATTGTCCGCACCTGAACTATAAATACCTGTGTTAGTGTCACCTACAAACGAGTAGCTGGGAGCACCTGAAGATCCTGCTGGCAAATTAGTTGTAGTTGGTGCAATATCTTGGCAAGCAAAACCACCGCCGGTAAAATACATGAACTGCCCCGCTGGACAAGCCATACTTGTCATGAAGCCAGAAGCATCATTTACTAATATTTGATTTGAAGTGGCAGCTGCTATTTTACTTCTAGCGATCGCTGCAGATCCGCTGATATCTAAATTCATAATCGAATTGTCTGCAATTTTACCACTATCAACGCTACTTGCAGAAATAGACGCGACAGTTGACCCTCCTGCCGTTACTATGTCACCAGAAAACGAAGG
>JAYSSX010000648.1:0-1682 GCA_043720315.1 Pseudobdellovibrionaceae bacterium
GCTAACTTCGGCGAATAGTTTTTCAGTTACTATGGAACTAAAGAATTCAATTCTGTATTGGGAAACCGTAACCGACTTTACCTTTAATGTGGCAAAACCAGGTTGCGTATCATTAGATTCCTGAAGTTTAAAAATCATCGTATCTAAGGTAGGGGTGGCACTGGGACTAACAAAGTAACCTGTGGTTTGCGCTGCATTCAATGAAATGGCTTCCTTATCTAAGTAAATCGTTTTGCCATTGATGATCATCTCTGCATCCGTAAATATTTCGTCGTCCATCGCAATTTCCCAGTGAACCTGCACACTAATGGCTTTAGTTGCCGAGGGAACTGGAATCGGGGATGTTAAAGAAGCCACAGCATAAGCCCGCTTATTCGTCGTTGAACCTTGAATTGATGCTAGTCGAATTTCTCCATTCACAATTCCTGCGGTCGCCGTTCCATCAAACTCGGGATCAATGAGTTCTTGAGAAAATGTAAATTGGTCTGGATTCGAAAAGTCCGTTTCAAAAACAATCTGTGGTTCTGTCCCGGTATTTTCCTGACAAGAAAGAAAGGAACAGCAAATTAAAGTTAAAAAGTTCTTTGCGAAAAATTTCATTCTAGTTCCCATTGCAGTTTTTATTATGCCTAGGCGATTTGAATCGAGCAAAGAATTTTCCTTAAAAGCAACGGTCAACGTTTTTATTGGCCCATTTATGTTTGGTGATATTTTCACTTGGTTTGGCGTCAGTGGAAACGTTACACACATAATGATAAATCAAGTGCCAGCCTCCGGGTAAAACAAAAGATTCTACACTGTGAAGCCGAGGAGCAGCGGCTCTACCAAAACCAAGATCGGTCAATACACCCGCCGCAGTGACCAAGGGATCTGCGCCAAATTCCAATCCAGGGGCAGGAATCCACCAGCCTGATTTGGCTGGGTTCGGTGCGTTTTTATAGTCGACCAATAACAGTTTATCTTCATTAAGAATCCCAACGTAAACGATGGGTTTTATGGTGCCTTCTTTTGTATTAAACATTTCATCCTCCGATAAAAGTATAGATACATACAGAAGTGATCGGAAAATTCCGACAACTTCATCCTGACGTGACTTTTGAAGTGATACTTGGTGTACCAGTGAAACAACAGGATTTTTTCTAGGGACCAGACCATGCTTGAGCGCTGTCTTTTCTGCGCTAAAGCACAGTGAGTAAGAGTGATTGACTGTCTATTATCTTAATAAAACGTCGCTATGAGTGACGCCACTTTGTCGCGAATTTTAGATAAAATGAAACTTGAGAGTTGGATGACTCTTGGAACCTAGGAGAGTTTGTCTGCTAATCAGCATTTTCAAATTAGAGTTTGCTTTACAGGGTAGAAATAAATTACTAGAGGCAATGAAGCGAATCTCCCGCGAACAGCGTAAACGAATTTGAATTTACTGGCTTTGCAGAAATTCTTTCAACGATTGGCCATTTAGTTTTGCTCGGAATACCTGCGGTGCCATATTTGAAAAAATCTAAAGTCGAAGTTTGCTTAAGTTCTGAAGGACGCTCGATCACAACAAACTTATGACCTGTTTTATGGTTTATAAAAGTTTCGACTAATGCAGTATCAAGCGGCAGACGATTTAGAATTATTTGAGAGCCATTTACCTAGTTTTTCAGCAAGCTGTTCTTTCTTTACGGGCTTCGAGAGGT
>JAYSSX010000649.1:0-3033 GCA_043720315.1 Pseudobdellovibrionaceae bacterium
GCAAAAAGAGACCTTCAAATTCATCAAACTACAGGCTGATCCATTGGTGAACAGTTTTATCCGCGTGACGAAACTAAACGGTGCTGCCAGCGTCACTGTCCTACCGTGAAAAAACAATAGTAAAGCGCCGGATACGCCGCCATCCAAAACAGTAAAAATCGATTCAGTCCAAACGCGACCAAATTAAAAAAATTGAATATCAGCGCTAATAGGATTATCGCTTGCGCTGCTGTCGAATTCAAAAATCCAACCACAATGCCCACTTCAAATAAAATAATGATCCAAGAGGCTACTCTCGAAAACTTGGGGCTAGAAAAAATGGATTTAAATAAAGTTGGAACCGCATACGGTGGCAACCACATAATCTTTCTTAATTCGACTCCGCTGCGCCAATCGGGATTGATGACTTTCACTACCCCAGCGACAAAAAAAGATAACAGACACTGAACACCGACGTATAAAAGGCTAATGCTCTTAACCTCCGTCGCTGGAGCATATTCATAAATACACAATCCTAACAGCAGGGCAAAACTCATATATCCACTGCCTCCGTTAAAAGGCCCATTGAAACGATAAACAAAATACAACTCACAAAAAAACAGAATCCCGATAACCGCGGGAAAAAAGGGCAAAACACAGCAGGAAACAGCCATCAATATTAAAATCAAAATAAATCCTGAATAACTGGAACTCGACTTGGACTGTCCAGCAAAAAGACCCTGAGATTTAAATTCATCTCGGATCAAAAAGTATTCAAAACAACACGTCAGCATAGCAATTGCTAACAGTATTTCCATCCACAAGGCCGCTAATCGCATCATCATCGTCAGAGCCCTTCCACGGGAATTTCGTTCGACTCAAAAAAAAGACCAATCGTAGCCTGATTCGTAAAAGTATCATTTTCAATCACCCGAAGACGAAAAAATTTCGGACCGTCTTTTCCTTTTGATAACAGTAAGGGGTCATTTTGAAAGATTTTTTGCTGGGCCATTCGTTTGATCAAAGGAAAAAATTCTGAATCTTTATAATTTGAAATTTCAGACAGGTGTTGAGTAAATTTTTGTACGATTCCCTGTTTATATAGAATTAAGTTTCCTTTGGCGTTCACCAGCGGTAACCGTGAACGTCGCGAAAAGACTAATACATTCTCCCACTTCCCAACGCTCCCTGGGGCTTCTAAACGAAACTGTAAAATCGGGGTATGGCCGGCTTGATCAAAGAATTTCCACGCGGGTAATAACAACCTAAAAAAACGGATCAAAGTTTCCCTTTCCGCGAACATTTTCTTGGCTTTTTAAAGCCGTTTTTGTCACATTTCACTACTAGTTCATCAGTTTAATAGCTAATATATTTCAGGTAAACTACTTTAAGGCATTGAAATCAAAGAAAAATTCCGTAGCGGCTTGCCTATACGTTCTTATTCGTTTTTGATCGATAGGTATACTTATTGTAATGTAAAGCCCTGTTAAGACTTAAAAACAAAGGAATTTTCGATGAAAAACTTTTTCAACCCAATGACAGCCTCTTCTCTTTTGCTTGCTCCGCTACTAATCATAGCTTGTGCCCAGGAGAAACCCGTAGTTAGTGATAAAATTAAGGCACCGACCAAAATTCCAAGTTCATTAAACTTCGTATCGCAAAAACCTGGGATCGCATTGAGCGAAGCTCAGAAAAAGGTATTGCAAGACACTTTTTCGCAAAAAAATCTTCATATACTTCCTCCTGGCGATTTATTGTTCCCAGACGCCAAAGCGACTGACCAGGAAATCGCAGCTAAAGAAGAAGCTTTAAAACTTAAGGATGAAACAAGTTACAAACTTTATAAAAGCATTAAAGCCAACTGTGAACAAAAACGCCCAACAAAACACATTGATGCTACCTTCCCAATTAGTGGTGAAACCAGTTTAGATAGTTTTCAGATTTCTTTCCCCACGGCCGATGTAAAAGGTTTTGAAAATTTGCAATTGAATGATCACTTAACTATGAAATTCGAAGCCGGTATTTCTGACAAAAGTTCGAATACTTGCCCGGTAGACTTTTCTTTGGGATATAATGTATCTGCCACTGTAAAGGAAATCGACTCCAAAATTCCCGCAAATGGCAAAGCGACTGGAAAAGGCAATTTAGTAGGTAGCTTCCGAATCAATAATAAAGACTTCCAAACTTTGTTTGGATCACGTGGTTTGTTGATGAATTCCAACCTGACCGGCCTAACAGTACAAAAAGACACCACCGGAAACTCTTTAGTAAAAATGGTTCTTAACGGATCCTATTTAGCCGTTCAAAAGAAAGCCGGAACTGAAACCGGAACAACGACAGGTACAACGACGGTTCTAGTCGATAAACAAATTCCATTTAATATGACTATGGATGTATTAGAAAAACGTGTATCAAAAACTGAAAATGGTAAAAAAATCGTCGACATTGAGACCGAAGCTGTCACTCGAACTAATATTACTCTAGAGGAATTTAAAGTGGCCTTTGAAGTTCACGAAATCACCACTAAACAACAGTATGAGGACAACAGTACTTCTGCTTTAAAGACTAAAAAAGAAGTATTTATTAACGGTCATCAATCTACCGACAGCAATTTAAATCTATTGTTAAATAGTAAAAATTTGGCGACGAGTTCTAAAAATAATAAAATCCTAAACGCCCTTAAGTAGAGTGTTTCCGTTTAGGACAACATCCTAGACTATCCTCCAGCGGATCACCTCTCTATTTTTATGAGGTTTGACCGATAAAGAGAGGTGAGGTGCAAATTTGAAACAATGGATGAAAAAACTGATTGATCAGTTCGAAGTCGAAGCCAATATTGGTCAATCCGTGCCTACTGAAATCAGTGCTGATATTTCCGAAGATCGCGCCACCTTGTTGTTTATGGTCGACATCATAAACAAAAATTTGTTTGAAATCGAACACCAATCCATTCGAAAAACTCGCGAAACCCTTGATCAATTTGCGCAGTCATTATTAAACGTCGATCCCATTAGCAGTGAAAAATCGCTATTTCGATTCGGTAGGTTTGAAACC
>JAYSSX010000650.1:0-3082 GCA_043720315.1 Pseudobdellovibrionaceae bacterium
TGCTGTTGAGCCTGAATAATATCATCCTTACGGCCCGACAATAAACCTAAGTCCAACATAGCATCTGTCAAAAGAGATGTTCCCATTTCATGAAGTTCCTGGAATTTAACCCCTGGCTTTACGAAATCGATAATTGTTTTTTGAACATTAAGAACTGCACTATAAACTTCAGCCTGTTCATCAGTGAATTTGCCACTCACTGGATAGGCCCGGGTAATATCAGCGGTAAAATAATTATATTCAGCTCCACAATCCAATAAAATAATTTCGCCCGGTTTGGTTGTCTCATCGTTAAAGATGTAATGCAAAGTCGTTGCATTAGGTCCACGGGCTACGATTCCACTATAACCTTCGCGGGCCGCTCCGCGCGCCATAAATTGATGAATGAAATAACCATGAATGTCTTTTTCAGTGCGACCAGGCTTAACATACTTCATGACCTCGCGATGAGACTCTGCACTGATATCACAAGCCTTACGTTGGTTTTGTAAATCAAGTTCACCTTTGATCACACGCATTTCGCCTAATAACTCATCAGCATCGAATACAGGAAGTAATCCATACCCGGTTCTGCCTGTGCTGGTTTTTAATGCCTGAAGAGCTTCATCGACAATGGCATCGGTCGCTTTATTTTTAAATCTTCGATAATATAAATTTTCCGCACCTTTCATTAGGCCCGGCAATATTTGAGGAAGTTCTTCTATAGAATAGGCTTTATCGATTTTAAACAAACTTTCTGCCATTTCTGGCCCAAATCGAAATCCATCCCAAGTTTCCTTTTCAGGATTTTTCTTACGGCAAAACAAAATACTTTCCGGAGTTTGTCCTGGTCGAAAAATGAAAACAGTTTCTGGTTCTTCAAAACCTGTTAGGTAATACAAATTAGGATCCTGTTTAAAAGAAAAATATACAGAACCCACTCGTAAAGTTTCTACCGGCGAACTTACGATTAAAACGCTTCCCTGCATTTTAGCCGCTAAGCGAGCTCTTCGTTCCGCAAAAATTTTTACATTTTCTAAAGGTTTTCTCATGGATTCCTCGTCCTTTTCAGAATTTCATTAATATCTTTTATAGCAGCCTCAGAGCCTATTTGCACGATTTCTCTACGTGAATTAAATTCGGTCAGACCGAACTTTTCCAAAGGAACCTTGATCACAAAATCAACCAATCCGATTTGTTTCTGCAAACTTTGGTTAATAATATTCCAACTAAGGTTTGAAGCATTTTCTACATTTTTATAATACTTGCCTGAGGAATTACCTAAAATATCCACGTAGATAACGTATTGCGCCCCCTTAGAGCGCAAGTAATCGACTAGATTCTTAAGTTCGGTGGTTGCGGCTATATTGCTTTGGAAGGGCTGAAAGAGTGGGTTCATCGCAATACAGAATGGGAGCATCTGAAAATACATTCCACGATTCATAACGATGTTTTGCTGCTTGGATAGATTAAAGGCCAAACAAGAAAACGGTATTTTCCCATCTTCGACTTTGGCTTGCTCGAAAGTTGATTTTAGATAGGGAATCAATTTTTGTAAGGGAGCCGGTTTGTCTTCAGTAAGTAGTCCCTTATCAAAGAAATTTTCTTCTTTTAATTTACCCATTTGCCACTCAACATCATACGTTTGAGCTTTTCTTGAATACAAAGAAGCCACCAAGGAACCCATCTCGATACCAGCAATTGCTGTAATAACGATTTTATTTTTGCTGAGCTGCTGAAGTACTCCCACATGTGCAAAAGATCTTAACCCTCCGGGTCCTAAAATAATGGCAACCTTTTTTAAGCCTGAAGTCGTTGGCTCGACCGGATATTTGCCCGTATTAGGCAATTGCACATCGGTAATTCCTTCTAACCCTGTGCCTGGTTTATCGTCGTCGGGAATAACCGGGCTGGGTTTGTCGGTATTATCATTTTTTAAAACCGGAGGAATTTCTTTTTTATGTTCAACCTTGCCGGGTTCAACTACTGGCGCTTCATCTTTTCTTTGAAACAAAGTACAAGATGATAAAAATAAAAAAGAAACCAAAAGCCATTTTAAATTCATATTACTTTCCTAAAGTGAACGAAGAATTCGATGTTACCATCTTTTCCCGTCGGATTTGCAGTAAAATAATCCAAAATATCAAAGTTTTTTAATTTCAATTCGCTTTCAATTTTCTGCTTAACTTTAGAATAAAGGCCATCGTCTTTCACAATACCCTCTCTTGTTAAATTTTCTGGGCCCACTTCAAATTGTGGCTTAATCAAACACAATCCCTGCCCGTTTGGCTTTAAGAAAAAAGAAATGGAATCCATCATATAGGTAAATGAAATAAAGGAAACATCACAAACAGCCAAATCGAAAACACCTTTGCCATAAGTTTCCGTAAATGATTCATTTTTAAAAAGATCGCGTGCATTGATTTTTTCTAAACAGATAACCTGGGCATGATTTCTTATTTTAGGGTGCAATTGTTGCGATCCCACCTCGACCCCAACAATCAACGCCGCCCCCTTTTGCAACAGACAATCGCTGAAACCTCCTGTCGATTGGCCAATATCTAAGACCTTAAAACCTGTCGGTGCCAATCCCGTATGCTGTAAAGCATTTTGCAATTTTAAACCAGCACGAGAAACGTAGGTATGTTCGTCAAACTCCGATATTTTAATTTCAATGGATGAATTCGGATCGATCTCGTAGCTGGTCTGTTTAATTATCTGCCATTGACCGGAAATATTTAGCTGTACCATTCCAGACTTAATTAAATTCTGTGCCTGTGTTCGCGAAAGATCTTTGTCTTTATCTGAAAGATACAGATCTAAACGCATAGACTAGTGACTTCGATTTGAATTATAAAAAATAAAGTCAGCCAGCAGACTTTTTTCTAACTGCAAAGATTTTAGAATTTCCAAACAGGCTAAATCCGTCTCTGCTAAAAATGATTTAGTGGCTTCAAGCCCGATAATAGCCGGCAATCCAAAACTTTCCTCTTCAGCATCTAAAATATCATCTTTGATTTGGAAGGCTAAACCCAATAGGTCAGCAAACTGCTCAAACGACTTTTTTACCTCAGTTGCCAATTGTCCAATTGTACAAGCACCC
>JAYSSX010000651.1:0-1624 GCA_043720315.1 Pseudobdellovibrionaceae bacterium
GAAAGCAAAAGCGGGCCAATATCTTCAATACTAGTTCGCACCTGATGACCATTTTTACCGAACAAATCCCAGAAGATTACCGGGCAAGCTCTCGGGGTAAATGAATCAATCTTCAGCGTTTCGAGACGTTCCTTTAGCTTGTCGCTAGGTTGCGCTGCTGCTGCAATACCTGAAAGGTCTCCCTTAACATCGGCGGCAAAGACTGCAACTCCCAATCTAGAAAAACCTTCCGCTAGCACCTGCAAAGTGACCGTCTTTCCAGTTCCCGTTGCTCCAGTAACTAAACCATGGCGACTAGCCATACTGCCAAGTAAATTTACCACTACTTTTGAGTTTTTATCTAAGCCTAAAACTATTACTTTCTCTTCCACGTGTTTTCCTATTACTTAAGTAAGTCCATCGCTCTCTTATAGTAGTTATTTAATTGCATAAATTTTTCTGGGTTTTCATTACCACTATCTGGATGTAATTCGAATGCCATTTCTCGATAACGTCTTTTCAGATCCCCTAAACCGGAATTTACAGGAAGGCCAAAAAAAGTCCAAATAGCATCTACTTCAACTGGGTCAGCCGACACCTCAGCTTTACGTTTCTTGGCTCTTTGTTTTTTATCTTTCATTTTCGAAAGTATCAAAGTAGATCCACCAATAATAACAAGCAGTAATAAAACCAAAATAGGAACTGCCCATTTCTTCCATGATTCGGGATCCGACTTTGTTCTGTAAATTAATTCCGCAACCCTGGGGTCATCTTGAGACATGAAAGTTACAAAATCAACGACCGTGGTTGGAAGTTTTTTCCAGTCTTCGTCAAATGGTTTTACTTTCAAAACTGCTCTTAACGACTTTAACAATGCTTTATAAGTATCCGGTGTTCGAGTGTCGACATACTGTGTTTGGGCCAAAAGTTTTAAAGCATCAATGCCAATTAATTTACGTTTTAAAATAGCGTCGCTAATAACAAAATTTTGCAAACGCTGTGAATATTTAATTGCCTCAGGTCCAAAGTCATTAGATAAATCATCGCATTTAATCTGTTCTGAGCAAGTTTGGATATATTTGGAAAGACTGCCGAAAAGAGTCTTTTCACTTTCTGTTAAAACATCAGATTGAATTAACGTTGAAATCGTTGAAAGGTCTTTTTTAATATCGTTTACAGTTAAATCTATATAAAAAGCTTCAATTCCATAGAGAGCCTTCATTAAAATAAAAGTTTCTCTAATAGGTAGCTTACTGCGTTTATGCCACAGTGCCGTATAAACCTCATCTCGATAACTTCTTTTTTCGATTGCCTCTTTCAATACACTTAAGTGCTTAGCGATTAAAGAATCAATTGCACTGCCTAAAGTTATTTGATCGATAATTCTCTTAGATAACAACTCAAAAGAAAGTCCAGCTAGATTATGGTCAACATCTTCACGGCCGATGTAGGCTAAAAGCTCTTCTTCGGTGGGATATCTTTCTGCTTGATCTTCGATTGCTCGATTGAGTAAGGCATTTAGAAATGTCTCACAAACGCCTGTTAGGGTTTTGCCTTGCAAAGGAATTTCACATTGATTTCCTTCTGTTTTTTTACAAGAATCGCATTCGAAACTTAAACCTTGTATGTTAATGAATTCTCGCTC
>JAYSSX010000652.1:0-3267 GCA_043720315.1 Pseudobdellovibrionaceae bacterium
TATCACAAGAACCTGGTAAACTAAAATTGCCAAATAGTGAGGTAATGAGTTTTTTCGATCGACTTTGTCGATTTGGGTTTCTTTTGCCGAAATTCAGAAGTAACGCGAGTAAATACTTGAAGTTAAAATCCAAAACTTAGAAGCTGCGAAGTCTGAGCTTCGTTCTGAAAATCAGTCTTTGAAAGCTAAATTGGAATTTGCGCTAGAAGTAAAACGGCCGTCGGAGAATATCGATCCTGGAAAAAAAGGCGTGTTGCGCTGGATCAACTTATAGTCCATCGTTTATGGTAATGCCAGTGCCACCATTTCGGCTGGCATATTTGCGCCACCAACTGGTACGACCACGTATTGTTTCCCACTCGTATCCAAAAATGTGATCGGCGCACCATAAGCGTTTCCGCTAGCGCCCGGAACTACATTTCCTTGTGCATCAAAATTTAATGGAATTTCTACGATCAATTGACCCGTTTCAGAATCTAAAACCTTTAATACACGTTCGTCGTCTTTTTCTTTGATAGCGATTTTTAAAGCATTTAATTTTGGAGCGAAACCAACCGGATAAAAATCACCTTGTTGGCCAGCGAAAATCAATCCTTCGGTTGCAAGCAATTGTGTCCGCAATGCCCATCCCAAATCTTTATCTTGCCATTCTGATTTATAATTTTCTAAAGCAGATTTAATCATAGGGTGATTTTTTGGACCCTTGCCAATCGGAGTTTGCCATTTGATTCGGCCGGTCTTCAAATCAATAGCTGTAATTCGACCATATGGTGGTTTAAATAATGGTAAGGTTAAAGGCTTACCATCAACATCTGTGATGTATCGACTTGAAAATGGACTTGTGAATCCTGGATCCAATTCTGGTGGATCATCTGACTTTGGATTCGATTTTACAAGCTTAGCACCCCACGCATTTGTTAGCGATGAAACATATAGCGTTTGTGTCTGCGGAATAAATGCAGCACCAGCCCAGTTACCACCACCTAGCCAACCTGGTAAATTTATGGTACCTTTCTTTTGATCCGTCGCCGGCGTATAAAGTGAATCGTAATGATATTGATTAAGAGCTGATTGCGCCCAAGCATTTAACTCAGGGGATAGGTTATTTAAATTTTTTCTAAATTCGGCTTGTCTTTGTGGAAGAGATTTTTTCGGATTAAATAATGGAGGCTGCAAATCAAACGCTTCTGGCAATGTAGGAATGGGCTGGGTCGGTGATGTTTTTTCCAACTTCGACGAAGGTACGGGCTTTTCATTAATTGGCCATATTGGTTTTCCATTTGTGCGATCAAATACAAATGCAAAAGCCTGCTTAGTGACTTGCACGACGGCTTTGATCGGTTTTCCTTTTACAACGATATCAACTAAATTTGGAGCGGCTGGTGGATCATAATCCCATAATCCATGGTGAACGATTTGAAAGTGCCATTTGCGTTTTCCGGTTAAACATGACAAACACACAAGGCTTTCCGCAAAAAGATTATCTCCTTCACGTTTTCCGCCATACCAATCATTTGTTGGCGTACTTACTGGCAAATATACAAGCCCTTTGAGTGGAGTTCCCGTCGCATCTTTTTCACCTGTTAGAAGATTCTGATCAGCGCTCATCATAGTCCAAACATTCGTATTCCCGGTATACTTACTTGATCCATTTTTCCAACTCGAGACACCGAATTCTCCGTCGCGGGGAATGGTATGGAAAGTCCACTTCAGCCGCCCTGTTTTGGCATCAAATCCACGCACGTCACCGCGAGGTCCAATTGGAGTTGAAACGCCGTCCATTATGTTAGAGCCAACTATAACTACACCCTGACAGACAGTTACCGGAGAGGTTACAGCGTACTGCCAACGAACAGCCCAATCCGTTCCGTCGAGGTTAAGACCTTTTAATAAATCAATTCGTCCTTGGGTTCCAAAAGTACTAACTGACTGCCCTGTCTTGGCATCGATCGCAATCAGGTAAGCGTCCCCTGTTCCAATAAAAATAAATTCATCGTTTCCTTCGCTCCAGTAGGTAATGCCGCGATGAACATAACCATTGTTTGGTGGGATTTCGTCCTGGTACGATCTTGGGTCGAATGTCCAAACCGTTTCACCTGTAGTTCCGTTGATTTTTGAAACTTGGCTCATTGCCGTACTGACATACAGATAACCGTCAATCGCTAATGGAGTTGCCTCATTGTAAAATGAAAAAAGTTTTGGATTTGATTTTAAAATCGCATTATCCGGAGAGTTCCATCGCCAAGCCACTTTCAATTTGCCGACATTACTTTTATTAATCTGTTTTAAGGCAGAAAACTTCGTGCTTGCAAGATCACTAGCATAGTGCGTCCAGTTTCCCTCTGGAGCCACGGCCACGTTTCGAACTATAGGATCAAATGTAGTTTTAGTAGATAAAGCGCATGATCCAAGAACCGAAATGGGCAATAAAAATATAACTGAATTTTTGAAAATACTTTTCATTTTAACCTCATGATATAAAATTATGATGATTCAGACTTATTGCAGTCAATTAATAAATTATTCATCTTAATTAGATTTGACCTGGACATATACGGCGTTAACTGAACGACATTATCTAACTGCCATGTCGAAATTTTATGCACAGAATGATTATGTTATAAAGAAATTTAATGCACTAGCCTTTCGCGACTTAGATTCACGAGGGTTGGCACGAGATGATCATCACGCGTTGATTCGTGATAAAACGTCGCTCTCGCGACGCCCATCATTTTGCATCCTCGGGTAATAGATCCAAATTCTCTGACGTGATCTCGGATGAAGCGGACTTTTTCCGCTGTAGGGAGCTCTCGAACATTTTTTTTAGCATCAGGTTTTCCAAATACAGATCCGCGATTTCAAGTTTTAAATCTTTAATGTGGGCTTGATGGCGATAGTTTTCGACTTCTTTTTTATATTTGCTCTTCACTTCTTGGCAAGAAATTTTACTCGCACCGCTTTTGTGAAATTGTTTCCATTATCCATTAATAGAGGCTTTCAGGCATTGGTTGAAAGGAAAACCTTGCTCGATAGCGCGACGCAACCAGAAGGGCCTGCGGTCAATTTAAACGTAGCACCAAAAACTGCGGCTGTGATTCTAGACTCTATTACACAACTTTATCCGTCGTAGCCAAATTTTCTCGTGTCTATTAAGTAGCATACTTGCAAAGCGTCTAAAGTCGATACCAATCGAGACAAAAAACAGTCAGCACTTCGGACGGGGATATTTTGATCTTCTGCCGTGCTGATAATATACTGGCCTTCAAA
>JAYSSX010000653.1:0-10324 GCA_043720315.1 Pseudobdellovibrionaceae bacterium
TATTAACGATAGATCCACCTTTGTTTTTCAAAAAAGGTTTCAATAGTTTTTGAGTAACTAAAAAAGTTCCGCGCAAGTTGGTATGAATCACTTTGTCAAAATCTTCCACTTTCATTCTTAATAAAAGTTGATCCTTTGTGATCCCGGCATTGTTTACCAAACCATCTAATGTGCCCCATTGATCCAATAAAGTTTTCAAGCATGAATCGATGCTTTCTTCAGAATTGATATCCATTTTCAACATCATATGGTCAGAGCCACTTAAAGAATTTAAAATATTTTTTGCTGACTCTTCATTTTGAGAATAAGTAAACGCGACAGTAGCACTGTTCTCTGCACACACTTTAACTATGGAAGCACCGATGCCACGACTTCCGCCGGTAATAAATATTTTTTTTCCTGTTAAATTCATGCTTAAACTTAGAGCCTTTACTTCAGTAAATCTTCAATTATTTTAATATCTTCTAAAGAGTTCATATTGAAAACTTTGAACGCCTCGCTGTCAATTTTTTTCAGCAATCCTTGAAGCACCTTACCAGCTCCAGATTCAATACATTGAGTATGACCATTTTTCAAAAAAATCTGCATACTTTGTGTCCATAAAACCGGCGCAGTAACCTGCTTAATCAAATTTTCACGTAGCTCGTTCGCATCCGTGTGAATCTGCGCATCATAATTTTGCACAATATTTACATTCGCCGAGTTAAATTTTATGTCGCTTAAAACATTTCTCATTTTTTCTTCAGCCGGCTTCATCATCGCGCAATGAAAAGGTGCCGAAACTTGTAAGGGAATTAGTTTTACTTTTTTCGTTCCATCTGTAAAAAATTCTTCGGCTTTAAATTCTGTTTTCAGCCATGCAATAGCTTTAACATTTCCGCTGATAACTACTTGCCCGGGGCAATTAAAATTGGCAGCAGAAAGGGGAGTTAGCCCCGATTTCATTTCTACAAACGCGCAAAGTTTGGTAACCATTTCGTCGCTTAGACCAAGGACAGCCGCCATTCCACCTTTGCCAACCGGCACAGCCGCCTGCATAGCCTGCCCGCGAATACGAACGGCTTTGGCTGCATCACTTAGGCTAAGGCTATTCGCAGTCACCAGGGCCGCATACTCACCTATGGAGTGACCGGCCATGATTTTGGGATTGATATGAAGATCTTGAGTAAGAACCCGTGACGTCGCTACACTTGCGGTTAAGATGGCGGGCTGAGTGTTTTCAGTTAAAGCTAAATCCTGTTCTGAACCTTCGAAACATAATTTCTTTAAGTCCAGTTTGATCGCTTCACTAGCTTCTTCAAAAGCTAATTTGGCTGTTTTAAAATTTGAATATAAAAAGGAACCCATTCCAACAGATTGTGATCCTTGACCTGGGAAGATAAATGAATACATGAATCAGTCCTTAGATTAATATTTAAAAAGAGCGCTTCCTGCTGTTAATCCAGCACCAAAAGCAGTGAATAAAATTGTTTGACCACGTTTGATGCGGCCATCTTTTTTGGCTGTATCAAAGGCGACAGGGATAGTTGCAGCAGAAGTGTTTCCCATTTCATGTACAATGGAAATAACTTTCTCTTTTGGAAATCCAAAATGATCAGCTACAGCTTCCATTATTCGCATATTCGCCTGATGAGGAATGAGCCAATCGACTTGTTCCATTTTTACATTATTTGTTTCCAGCGCTTCGCTGCAAGTCGCAGACATCGTACGAACCGCGTTTTTAAAGATCTCGCGACCTTTCATTCTTACATACTGTCCGCCATTTTCTAAAACTTCCTGAGAAAAAGGAATTTTAGATCCGCCGGCTGGTAAAACGAAAAGTTCACCTAAAGAACCTTCAGCTCTTAGGTGACTACTATAAATAATTTGTTCACTATTCTCAGGAGCACGAGTTAAAATAAAAGCTCCGGCCGCATCTCCAAAAAGAATGCACGTTTCACGGTCTTTGTAATTTACGAAACGAGATATAATTTCTGCGCCTATAATAAGAACGGTTTTAAACATTCCACTTCGAATGAACTGATCAGCTGTAGCCATTGCATAAACAAAACCTGAACAAGCAGCGGAAAGATCAAAGGCAGGAATTGCAGACAAGCCTAATTTTGTTTGAAGTACGCAAGCCGAACTTGGCATGACCTGATCGCCTGTGACAGTTGCAAAAATAATTAAATCAATTTGTGAGGCGGACATTCCGGCATCGGCCAAAGCTAAAACTGCAGCTTTGTGAGCTAGGTCTGAAGTGATTTCATCTGGAGCAGCAATATGACGACGTTCAATTCCAGTGCGTTCTTTAATCCACTGGTCGTTCGTGTCGACGATTTTTTCTAAATCTAGATTGGAAAGTACTTTTTCGGGTAAGTAAGATCCTGTACCCGCAATATGTGTTCTGTAGGCGGCCATGCCTTATTTCCGTATCAACTAAGCTTTAGCCGCGCTGATTTGCTTACCTTTATAGTAATAAGCACCATCAGAAGCTTTCAATGCTCTGTGAGGACGAACTAGTTCTTTAGTTTTTTTATCAATTGCAACGGCAGCGTCAGCTAAACTATCATGGCTACGGCGCATGTCACGACGAGAGCGGGATGTTTTCTTCTTTGGTGTTGGCATAATAACCTTCCATCGGTTTCGTTAAAGAGTGGGTCAATCTAACGGATTTGACTCAAAAATCAAGTCAAAATTCTTGAATTCAAATACATTAGTTTCAATTTTTCGTAATTTTTAGATCTTTCAAAGCGCCAAACGGGGACTTTTTGCTTGTTTCCATAGCTTCGTCATACTTGAACACGTGGCCTTTAACATGTTTTTTACAAACCACACAATTACCTTGCTTATCTTCATCAGGAATCGGGTAAGCGGGTTCGTTGATAGCTATTGTTTCATGAATATATTCACCCAAATCAAAATGATGACCAGTGTATTCAGACACACTTGGACCAGCGCCATTCAAGTCAGAAATATGATTAACTTTGGTATAACTAGAGTTCCTAGGCTCTTCACCTGGAGCAGGAATCAATAGGTCGTTCAACTTTTCATGAACGCTCAAATTAAAGTCCAAAGCACAGCGCGAACAGTCTCTTAATAAGGTTGTTTTTAGGCTGCCCAGAAGTTGGAAATTGACGTGATTAATCGGACGAATAGTTACATCCACAACATACTCATTCGAGCCGACTAAATTGCTTAGCACTTCGTTCAGTTCGCCGGTTTTGCGATTAATTAAATATTGTTTACCGTCATTAGGAATTTCGTGAAGGTTGATTCTCATAAAGCCTCGCTATCAAATACGAAACCCTTAATTATCGCTCGAAGCGCTGTGTGTCAATGCCAATCATAGTTAAAGCTAATACTTATACGGTCCTTTTTATTAAGACTTGGAGGCACCTCATGCCTTAACCAGCTTTCGAAAAGTATCAAATCCCCCGGGGTAGCTTTTACTGAAATATAAGTCTGGCGATCCAGGTGGGCGGTGGGCTTTCTGGCTGGTGCCGCCATAAAAGAATTTAGCCTAGGGTCCTCCACTTTTAGCGCACTTGCCTTGGGAGGCATTTGTAAATAATAGGTACCACTGATCACGGATTGGGGATGCAAATGACTGGTGTGGACGACAAAAGAGGGCATAATGTTCAACCAAAGACTGTTCAGTTTTATCGAACCTTTAGCCACGTCAAACTCTAATTCTCTAACGAATTTTTCAACGTGCTTATCTAGGTGAGTTTTTAATTGGTCAAAAGTGGAAGAGAACTTGTCGAGGCGACTCATGCTTCCATAAGTGGTGAATCCACCAAGGTAATTTTTTTCAGACCACGTCTGGCCATCCAAATCAGAATGTTGAATTTGGTAGGACTCAATCAGCAATTCTTTGTTCAGTTTCTGAATTTTGCTTTCGGTAGTTAAGCGAGATTGATAAATATAGGTCGGGAATAGTTTCTGTAATTTCATTCGAGAAAATTAGCACGCATACGAAATTGGGTCAAAACTCTTTATCATAACAATTTAACCAAGGGTTTAGAAAAGCGAACTTGAAATTCCCCGGACTCTCCAATACCATTTTAGTTGGGAATGAGGTCTTAAATGTCTCAAATCGAGAAAATAAGAATCCGCAATTACGTATCAACGGTGTCGATTCTTCTTTATGCGGCTGAAATTTCAATGCCAGACGATGGGCAAACTATTTATTTCGGTTGTGGTTATACAACTACAGGACACATCCAAACTATTATTCATTAAAGCAATTAGACGGTAGTTGGGGCCCAGCTATTTCGGTAGATTAACACTGGACTTGCGGATGGGCCTGTTGTTTTCAAAATTCATATCAATGAGACTAATTTTCTTCCCCGAAATTCCGATAATTGGTCGTGGCAAAAAGCAGAATCACCAGCAGTTGTTCACTGACCTATCTTATCATTTTATTAATAGTTTGCAGCACCAGTTCTACAAAAGCGTTTGCTGCTGATTCGACGGCGACTAAAGTAGTCGTAGAAGTCGCCACTTCAAAAGCCTTCATTTGGAATAAACCTGGTTACTCTTGGAAGGATTGCCGTCCTGAAGAGCAGGGTTCCGTATATAATCACGATGATGAGAGAAAAATTACATTAGATAGATATAACTCTGGAGGAAAGGAAATCTGCCGATCCCGAAATGCAAAGACGGATTTGTTTGATAGTGGAGAAACTTTAGAAATCCTCATGGAAAACGGAAAGCCCGTTTACGATGATACCCATAAAGTTCTATTCAGCGGAAATTTAATACCGAAAGGTTTCTATAAAGTAAAAGCAAAAAATGGAAAGGTCGGTTGGATTTCGGAAGATCAGGTCACGCGACCACATGAACTGGAATTGGAAGAGGTAAAGGCCGCCGAAAAGACCTGCAATTCTTTTTGTGCAAAAGCCAAAGAAAATCAAAGGCCAGTAAAAGACTTAGATAAATTTCGTGGCGATTTCTTAAGAGAGGTTGATAAACAGATGCCTTTTGCAAGGTCGAAAAACGAAAAAGAAACAGATCACTTTGCCTGTTTATATAGAGATGCACGGATTACTGACGAAGCTTTTAAAACAGTATTTGCAAAAACTAAAGCTGCAGCTGCCGAAGCCGCTAAGGCATTTAAGATGCCTTACAATTTAGTTCTTTGCACCATGATGACCGAATCATCACTTTATTTCGACCCCAAAGATAAAGATGAATATCGAGGGATTTCGCAAGTGGGTTCAGCATTCGTAGAAGACTTGCAAAAACAAATGAAGAAACAGCCTTACCAATCGCAATGGAATATGTACAAGTTATCGAATCCTACCGTGGAATTTACTGATAACGCCGTACGAAATTCAAGTGACCCAAGGGCGCCGGCCATTGCCGTTGCAATAGGATTAAGTTGGATTTACAACGAACGATTTAAGGAAAAGGATGTTCGGTGTCTAGACTGTTCAACGAATGGCCAATTTAACCGTAAAGATCTTTATATGATGATTACAGGTTACAATTGGGGGCCTTACTCGTTAAGAAAAGTAGTCGGCCGTAGTCCGGCATCAATGCGAAATAGCTTTCCGCCACCAAAAGAAAGCCGCGATTATATGAGTCGAGTGGAAAACTGCTTGGCTAAAGATCACTATTTAAATTTTAAAGAAAAAAATTACGATATTGAAAAAACCAACGCCTTTCGATCAAAACAAATAAATGTGATGAACATGGCTCAGAAAAAACGCGAACAAGAATTGCGAAATCCAAAATTAAGTCTTGCTTTGCGGGGGCAAAAACTGGCTGATCATAATGCCAAAACTGAAAAAGAAAAAAAGAAGTCGGCCCAGTTGCAGAAAATGATCGATGCTAAGGCCTCGGCGCCTTACGCAGATAAAATTGAGTTCTGTGAAGCGAATTATCCCAAAAAATAATTTAAGACTTGAGATTTATAAATTGAATTTCTTTTTAATTTGCGAAATTTTTTCTTCGTTGCCGCGAACTTTTAACAAGGAGCCTGTCTCGCTGTAACTTTCTTGGAGTACCTTTAGATTCTTTCTAACTTCGCCGATCGCCCCTTGGACATTAAACGGAATGAGAAGATCCAAATCAATCATGTCTTCTTCGAAATGTTCGATTATTTTTTCGCGAAGGTTTTTTACGTCTACTTTATCGCGAGTAGAAATTAGGACAGCTTCGGGAAATTCATTATGTAAAGCCTGCACTTGTTCATTTGATAAATTGTCTTTTTTATTCAAGATTAACAAAGTGGGTGTATCCGTTACTCCGACTTCGCTGAGGACAGATTGAGTGACTCCTAACTGCGAACGAAAAGACGGATCTGAAGAATCGACCACGTATAATAGTAAGGAGGCATTGAGGGCTTCGTCCAAAGTCGATTTAAAACTTGCAACCAGATCGTGAGGAAGTTTTTTAATAAATCCAACTGTGTCTGAAATTAAAATTTTTGGCCGAGATTCAGGAAACAAAGGACGAATGGTAGTGTCTAGCGTCGCGAACAGTTTGTCAGCTATTAAAACTTCGCTGCCGGTTAAGGCCCGCATAAGCGAAGATTTTCCAGCATTTGTATAACCCACTAAGGCCACTGTGATTTCTTGATCGCGGCGAGACCTGCGAACTAAATGTTCATTATTTACAGCCTGTAACTGGCCTTTAAGTTCTTTAATTTTGTCGCGGATTTGTCGTTTATCTAATTCTAAACTAGTTTCCCCTGATCCTTTTCCGCCTACTCCGCCACCACCGCGATCTTCACCGCCACCCGTTTCACGTAATCGCGGAGCTAGATAAGTTAATCGCGCAATTTCAACTTGGAGTCTTGCGGATTTGGTTCTCGCGTGTCGGCTGAAAATTTCAATGATTACGCCAGTTCGATCCAAAACCTTTACGCCAGCGGCACTTTCTAAGTTTCGTAATTGAGAAGGGGAGAGGTCGCAGTCAAAAATAACAATTTGTGCTTGTTCTTTAGGAGCTTGTAATTCTTCTTCTTCGCCTTCGACAGCCTCTTCAGTCTCTTCGTCGACTTCTTCTTCTTTTTCTTTTCCGAATCGTTCGGCAGCTTTGGATTTTTTTCTAACAACCATGGGTCCGACGACGCCAGGTCCATCAGTCCATGTAGCGATTTTTTTCAGCATACCTTCGCCGACAACATTGGATTTTTTAGTGGAACCTTGTTTTTGCGATAGCTGTCCAACGACTTGATAGCCTAATGTGTGAACTAATCGAGCCAACTCGGCCAAAGAGGCTAAGTTGTCAGCAGCATTTATATCTGGGGTTTGAACGGCAACAAGTAGAGCTTTTTCCATATCCAATTATAGATTTAGTGACCCTTTTGTGCAAACCGCTGACCCGAATTTTTTGGTTTCGGTTTTCCGCGTCTGGGAAATCTAGACCCAGGTCGACGGTTTTGAGACGACTCGATCAATGCCTTTGCTTTGCCGCTGGAAATGAGTGTGGCTTTGGCAATGGATTCAGAATGATAAGGGTGATTGGAAACAACTTGAATAGGTTTGCCAATTAATTTCTCAATGTCGCGGATAAAAGACTTTTCTTCAGCGTCACAAAATGAAATGGCCATTCCGCTGGCGCCAGCACGTGCCGTACGGCCGATTCGGTGAACGTAACTTTCGGCGATATTAGGAACTTCATAATTGATTACGTGGGAAATATCATCAATATCAATTCCGCGCGCAGCGATATCAGTTGCAACTAAAACGCGGCAACGACCGGCGCGGAAATTTTCCAAAGATCTTTGTCTGGCGTTTTGAGATTTATTACTGTGAATGGCTTCGGCAGAAATTTTATTTTTTTCTAATACCTCAACCACTTTATTAGCACCATGTTTTGTTCTCGTGAAAACAATCACTTTATTAAAATCTCTGTCTTGCAACAGGTGACGAAGAAGTGATTTTTTTTTGTCTTTATCAACATACATGACGGCCTGATCGATTAAATCAACTGTCGAAGAATTTGTGGCTGCTTCAACCTTGATTGGATCTTTCAAAAGGCCATTTGCCAACTGCGTAATATCCTTTGGCATTGTTGCTGAGAAGAAAAGGTTTTGGCGTTTTGGGGGTAACATTCGGATGATATCTTTAATGGTTTGCAAGAAGCCCATATCTAACATTCGATCGGCTTCGTCCAAGACAAAAATTTCGACATCACCTAAAGAAAGGAATCTTTGGTCGATTAGATCTAAAAGTCGTCCTGGAGTCGCAATAAGAATATCTACGCCTTTGCTAAGCGCTTGAACTTGCGGGCCTTGGCTAACTCCACCAAAGATGACAGCTGACTTTAAATTCAAATACTTTCCATAACCTACAAAGTTATCATGAATTTGAATGGCAAGTTCTCGCGTCGGAGTAAGAATCAATGCTTTGGTATGGTACTTCTTTCGAGAGACGGGAAGCTGACTTAGTTTATTTAAAATTGGCAATGCAAACGCTGCTGTTTTTCCAGTTCCTGTTTGTGCGCAACCCAAAAGGTCACGACCTTCTAAAAGGTGTGGAATCGATTTTTCTTGAATCGGTGTGGGATTTAAATATCCCAACTCTTTAACTGCTTTTTGGATAGGCTCAGATAATTGAAGGTCACTAAAATTTATTGTCATGGGAATGGTTTAAAGGGGTAGCATAAAATTAGCAAGGTATTAACCTTGACCTGCTAAGTATTTGAATTAATATCATAATATACTGTAAAATAGTAAGGATTATGGCGTTCTGATGACGTGTGATTCCCCGATTTCAAAGGATAGTGCTTGAAACAAAGGCCCTGGATTATCATTGTTTTAGCTTTGGTACATATCTTTGCCCCCATTGGAAATCACATAATGAATGGCTATTTGGCGAATATCACTTACGCCGAATATTTTAAATTAACTTTAAATAAGACCTATTTACTGAATAATTGGATTCATTTTTTCTTTCCTATACTTGCAGGCTATTTTATTTATCAATGCAAAAAATGGAGTTTATTGTCCTACATTTTGTGCATGATTATATTATTCCTGAATAGTTATATGAACTATGTAACCAGATCAGGAACTATGAGTTTAACTTCACTGGTGGTGATTTATATTTTTAATATTTTAGTGGTAGTGTATTTTCTGGTTCCATCGGTTCGAACTATTTATTGGGATCCTAAAGTTCGATGGTGGGAGTCCAGCCCAAGATATAAAGCATCAACTGGAGTCCGTTTTAAATTTAAAGAAAAAATTTATGAAGCTATTATGGACAATTTTTCAATTAGCGGAGTTTTTATCTTGTCGGATTTTATTCCTGCCCACGATGAACCGCTTTCATTTAATTTTGACTACGATGGAATCAGTTATGAATTTAGTGGTAAAGTTGTCAATCACAGCAACGCACGGTTAAATGGTTTTGGTGTTAAAATTAAACACTCGTTTGCGACTAAATTGTTGGCTAAACGATTGGGTAAAAATTTACACTATAAAGGTTTACTTTTAAATTCGCGACTTCCCACTCCCGAAGAGGGGTTTCGATTTTGGTTTAAAGACTTAATAAGTTCTGGTCGCGGGCTTTTTCCTAAGGTTAAGAAGTAAAGTCGACTCCATCTTTTATGGCCACCTTAAATGGGGCTCATTTAAACCTGAGAATGCGCTTTCAAAACTGTCTATATCCAGTGCGCCTGTAATCATAAATCTGACACCTATACAGGGGATGTCTCATTTTGAGAGGTTAAATCATTGATATTGTTTATAAAACTTTTCGGTCCGGGCATGGGGCTTGCTCTACTGTCTAGTATTAAGACGATTCTCAAAGGAGACGCAAGTGAAAAAAATAATTTTAAATACCCTTAGTCTGATTATTCTTTCAGTGCCAGTGACTTCATTCGCTGGAAAAATTGCAGAATTAGATAGTTTGTTAAATCAAAATCTTCAAGAAGTTAAAGAAACTAAAGAAGACTATTCTCAAAAAATGAAAAAATACAAAACGACTCAAGACATTTTCGCTGTTAAAGCGGAGGCTAACAAATACATTCCAGTAAACGCTGAACAGATCCCAGCTCCTTCTACGATGTTATTTGTAGATCGCCCGACAGTAAAAACGGGAAATGCAGTAAACGATCAAATCGAAAGATTGGCAGAAGAACTAAAAGAAGCTCAATAATTTTTTGCACCAAAAGTGCAATGATAGGTTCCGGTTCCCAAGCAAATCAGGTTAGTCACAGAAAGCCGTTCCCCACGACGGCTTTCTTCTTTTTAACATCACAAGAGTGCGCAAACTAGATGAGCGACCTTGTCACCCTCAGAAATATCCGACTGTTCAATAAATTTAATCAGAGTTTTCCTAAGTTCGGCTTTGAGCTGTGGCAAGAGGGCTTCTTCAACCAAAAAGTG
>JAYSSX010000654.1:0-2005 GCA_043720315.1 Pseudobdellovibrionaceae bacterium
TTGGAAAAGAATAAAAAAGATTCGGCTAAATTATACGATATGTTTGCAGCCGTTAGAAATAGTTTGGCTCCAGTCATTGCCGCCGTTCACGGCGGAATGTATGGGGGAGCCTTAGGGTTTTTAGCTTGTGCGGATTTAGTTATCGCTAATCAAGAGTCCACATTTTGTTTTAGTGAAGTAAAGTTGGGGATTTCTCCGGCTGTCATTAGTGAATTTATTTTAGAAAAAGTCAGCCTCGCTCAAGTACAGCCATTTATGTTAAGTGCCGAACCTTTTGATGTCACACGTGCCATGCAGATGGGTTTAGTTCATTTCAAAGTAACTACGGCTGATTTCGAAAAAGAGTTAATTGATAAAATTAAGTTGTTTAATGACAACGGTATTGAGGCCGTTGCCGCTACCAAAAAATTGTTACAAAAAGTGAATGCAAAGAAAAATCAAAAACTGCTGGTTACGAAAGTTATTTCTGAAAGAAGAGTCAGCAAAGAAGGTCAAGAGGGCATTAAGAGCTTTCTGCAGAAGCGTAGTCCATCTTGGAAAATGATATAGGGAAGAAATGAAGAATATAAAAACGATTGCAATAGCTAACCGGGGCGAAGTGGCTGTTCGAATTATTCGCGCCTGCCAAGAGTTAGGTATTAGGACGGTGTTGCTGCATTCGGAAGCGGATATGGGATCGCGTGCTTACCGTATGGCTGATAAAAAAATCTGCGTTGGTCCTGCGCCGACGATTGAAAGTTATTTAAATATTAATGCGAATATTCAGGGAATTCAGGCGTCCGGTGCCGAAGCCGTACATCCCGGTTTTGGTTTTCTGTCTGAAAATGCGGACTTTGCTGAAGCCTGCGAAAAAGCTGGAATTATTTTTATTGGACCAAGAAGTTCAACAATTCGGAAGTTGGGTGACAAAGTTCATTGTAAGGCCCTAGCGAAAAAATTGGGATTACCCTTGGTTCCTGGTTATGAAGGCGAAAAACAAGATGTCCCCCACTTAATAAAACAAGCTATTGAAATTGGATTTCCAGTTATCGTTAAGGCCGCTGCCGGTGGTGGTGGTCGTGGAATGAAGGTCTTAAGAAATAAGGATGATTCTAAGGATTTGATTGAATCTGCGCAAAGAGAAGCCAAGTCAGCCTTTGGTTCGGAGAAAGTATTTTTAGAAAAATATTTGGACCGGGCCAAACATATCGAATTTCAAATCTTTGGTGATTGCACAGGTAAAGTCGTACACTTGTTTGACCGGGAGTGTTCTGTTCAGCGTCGGCATCAAAAAATTATTGAAGAGGCATTGTCACCCAGTTTGGATTTAGAATTAAGACGTAAAATGGGCGAAGCCGCAATACTTATAGGCGAAGCCGCTCAATATCAAAGTGCAGGAACAGTCGAATTCTTATTACAAGATGGTCAGTTTTATTTATTAGAAGTGAATACTCGTTTGCAAGTGGAACATCCAGTTACTGAATTGGTTATGGGAGTTGACTTAGTTAAGGCGCAAATTTTGACCGCAAAAGGGGAATTAGCTTTTTTAGATAAAAATCAGTTAGCACCTCGAGGTCATAGTATCGAATGCCGACTTTATGCTGAGAAATCTTTTGAAGGTGGAATCCCTAGCACAGGGAGATTGCACAAGGTCTTTTTTCCTGAAGGCCCTGGAAGAAGATTTGAATTTGGATTCGAGGCTGGTGATATCATTACGCCTTATTACGATCCTATGATTGCCAAAATTATTGTTTGGGATGAAACCCGAACTAGGGCCATCCAAAAAATGACTAGGGTTCTTAGCGAAACAATTATTTTTGGAGTCCATACTAATATTCCTTATTTGATAGAAATTTTATCGCATCAAGAATTTGTGAATGGGAAAATGACGACTCGATTTATTGATACTTATTTTGCCGAAGGAATTAAACAGCCGGAATTGACGGAAAAAGAAAAAGCGGCAATTGAAATGGCCAGGTCTCAGATTTCTGCGCCATCTGCCTCTTCGAGTCGACCTACAGTTAGT
>JAYSSX010000655.1:0-3110 GCA_043720315.1 Pseudobdellovibrionaceae bacterium
TAGTATTTTTTGGTAGCTGTTTGGCAAATGGAGAAAGATCAGGAAGCACTTTTGACGATTTTGCTAAGGTGGCCATTTCAAAATATCATTTGTGCTCAATATAATTCTCCTCTTTATGGGTTGATCCAGTTTTAGCTGGAGTTTTTTGTTTGGCCCGATTTTGTTTTCGGGCGAGGCTTGCCGCAAACGGCGATAATCTCGGAAGCCCGATGGCCGCTTTCATCAGTGCGGCCTCACGGACCGAGCTATAGATTTTTTCAGCGGCTACAGTGCTCCCAAAAACCGTAGCAATTAAAATGGTGGTGCTGATCATATCTTTCATAGGCTCCCCTTAGGTTAAAGTTTGTCTTTCCATCGTTTCAAAATGTTAAAAATGGTTTTGCTGTCCCAGGCGGAGTTGCCAGAGCGATTTTTATATCCCAGTCGTTCTAGCTCACGTGCGGCTTCGCTATGGCTTTTGCCTTGGCGCTGAACCAGTTGGACGACAAGCCGACAGACTTTTACCTCCAGGCGATTTGGCACAAGCTTGCCGGACTCAACGGAATAGCCATAAGGTGCCACACGGCAGCGGTAGTTTTGCGGGTCATTTAATTTGTTGGCTGGGATGCTTTGTTGGGTTCGCAGCTCTCGCAACCGGCACTCTATCACGGACCTTGAAACCTTAAATCTGGAGGCGATTTGATTGATCGTCAGGCCCTGTTCTTGGTAAAGTTCCCTGATTTCGTAGTTATGTATAAATTTGACGGCGAGGCAAATCTGAATAAAATCAATGTAATAGGAGTGATTCGTCCCGTATTCGGGTTGCTGCACCACTTCTGACAGTACTCTAACCCATGCGCGGATTAGGACTACACGGAAAAATTTTTTCCCTTTTTTCTTTTAAATTTTGAGTTTTCGATTCGGGCGATGGGCTTCTATCGGTTTCGGTGGCCTTTTATTGCTTTTTTGATAGAGCGTACATGGCGATTTTCTGCAGCGCAGGTGGCGGGTTTCCGCGAAGGGTTTTGTACCCTTTTTGAATCATTCTTCGGGACTAAGATCGGGATATTAGCTCTTCAAATGCGCCCACGCCCTAGTATTATCATTCAAAATAGTTTTAAATAAAGAATCATGAAGCTAATGCAAATTGTTTATTTCTGTTTTTTTATAACTTTTTCAGCTTATGCCGAAAAGGATAACATGGATTCCTTCTTAAAAAATCGGCCAGATCTTTTGGCCTTTTCTCAGGCGATTCAATAAAAAGATATCGAATTGTCGAAAAAAATTATTCAAAGTTGCACTTCGATAGACACAGTTTTTGAAACTCCGAGTGATCTAGATCAAGAAAAATTTCTACCAAAAAACACCAAGCCCGGACTACCTGATCGCTTGATCGATGGAGTTCCTACTTTTATTTGGAATTTAGCAACAGGCAAAAAGAAGTCATTACCGATGAGTTTCACGACAACTCTATTGAATGTTTACATCGCGACAGATGACCTAGCCTCAGCTGAATTCGCGCTTCAATTAGGCGCTAACCCTCTTACAAAAACCACTTGGATGTATGATGCATTTGAGCTTTCAATCCAGTTTGAAAAGGATCAAGCCTTGAATTTACTCTTTAAAAAATATCCATTCGAATCATTGCCAAAAGATCGGCAGCAATCCCTTATCTTGGCGATGCCTCGTCAGAAAACTCATGGGAACTTCTTTTTTGGTTATACCTGTGAAATGGACGCAAGCCTTTTAGAAGTGGGCTTAAAAAACAAGATCGATTTTGATTATGCATTGGAAAAAGAAAACATGATGAAAGACAGATATCCATCCTCTTTGATGCAAGAAGCTTTGAACGATCCCCACGGCGCCTTAACTGTTGAATGACTCCTCAAAAATAACTTTGGCAAAACCGTCCCCAAAGATAAAATTTTAGCCAAAATCAAAGACATCAGTTCTCGTTGTAAAAATGAGCCTAAAATCATCGAGCGAATTCAAAACTTACTAAAAAATCGTTACCGGATTCAGGTAATCAAGTTGTAAATTATATTGTAAATATTTTTTACATCGCGAAATGAACTGTTCGGCCGCGGCCAGCTTAAGTGGCCTTGCTCTTTTCTTTATTGAAGCCTTAAACCCCGCTCCTATCAACCTCCCCTAAATTGGACGGCTATCCGGTTTAGATCCGCTTTTGAATATTGCTAAATAAAATCGATTTTTCATTTAGGTTTCTTTTAGAAATTGATTTAGACGTTTAGTTGCTCAGGGTGTTTCAGTACATTCGAGGCCACTTACAATATACTTATAGTAAGGATAACCACACCCAAATGCATCTGGTGCCGCACTCGAGCAAACTGCAGCCTTTGTTTCAAATTTGCAACTGTACGCGACGCCTACATTTAAAGTCTGCAAATGGCTGATATCAGTGTCGCTTAGAACACTATATCTAGAAGGACGAGGGCCGTATGCATCGGAAATCAAAATGACTAAAGTATTTGGTTGATCTTTAGCGACATAGAAAAAATCAACTTTTTGGTTTAACTTCAAATCGTCATTGTAATCAGCCTGGGCAAAGCTTCCTAAAAACATTAATATCAAAGCCAATGGTGCAATCATCCTCATAAATTCTCCTTTTTTACTTTCATTTTGAAAGTGTTGTTTGATGCTCAGCGAACTCGATAGAACACAAAGACAAATAGACTCAAATGCTATCGATTGAAAGATTAGAGATGCTTACCTATTAGTTAAGTTTAGCACCAGCTAAAAATAGCCGTTTAAGATATGCCTCGGATAGGCACCATTGAAGAAAAACCCGTTCTATTTAAGCCCGGACCTTATTTTTTTCAATTTTTTAACGGACCTGTCGATTTCCAATAATTTCAAACGTCTTGGTAATAGTAGCTTTTGGCCAAGCCCAATTGTAAAATCATCTCTTTACACAGGAGTCTAAATGAAAGAATTCCTATTAGTCCTAAAAAGCGATCGAAGCAAATTCGATCAAATGAATGCGTCCGATCAAAAGAGGCAAATCGCTAGATACAATCAATGGGTGGGTAGCCTTATTGAAAAAGGCATTTTTAAGAACGGTTTGGGATTAGCGCCAGGACATTATGAAATTAAACCTGATCTTAATAAAA
>JAYSSX010000656.1:0-2377 GCA_043720315.1 Pseudobdellovibrionaceae bacterium
AAAATGAAAAAATCGGCGGAAAATTTAGAATTCGAAGAAGCCGCAAAAATTCGCGATGAAGTGAAACGACTCGAGCTGTTAGATTTGAATATGAAGTCCGGCCTCATCGAAAAGGAATCTTCAGCAGTTGAGTAAAAACTCGGCTGCAGAAAATTTTTGTCCTGTAGAGTGACAAAAAGCGCAGCTCTTTTTGATTATTCTACAGGATCATTGGACATTTCATTTAAAAACGAATGTAATTGGAATCAGTTGAAAGTTAAAAAGCCACAATAAAACGCAGTTCATTTTTAACTTTAAGCATTACATAAGAATTAATTTAGGGCACGATCGGTTAATTATGTTTGCTTCGTTTTATTGCTTTGTCTTAAGGCGAGCAGACTTCTTTTAGGGGGGAATTATGAAAATTGCAGGAGTTTTACTAGGCACGTTGTTGCTGACTCAGTTAACAGTGAAGGCAGATGAACTGACAGGAATGGTATATCCTTCAGACATTGGTGATGGACCGGCCGTAACTACTTTCGCCGAGAAATATCAGATTAATTCGACTCGCGCGGCAGGGGATGCTTACATCGATCTTTTGAAATATTTATTGCCAGCACCTAATCAAGGGGAAGCCGGAAGTTGTCTTTATATGGCTCATACGGGAAACGTAGAATTTTGGTTAAACCGTATTGCTAAAAACGAAAATCCAGCATCAGAAGGTGCCACTGATATTTCTGAAAGATATTTGATGAACATTTCAGATAGCCCAATTGCCGATAAAATTGAAAATCATATGACCGATTCTATTTATCTTTTCAATTTAAATAATTCAAAAGCTGCTAAAAACAGTGACTATCGTTTTACTAAAGGTTGGTACAAAACAGTTAATGGCCAAATGCAAAAGGCTATTTCAACAGACGTGGATGCTTCTTACGATGCCTCTTACAACTGGATCAATTCTTTAGTAGATATCAATATTTCAAAACTAGTTACATTGCCTACTTTTGAAAGAGAAGTTCTTTTTAAAGAGGCGACTGGTAACAAATGGGCTATCAATGCTTTGCCTACAGATATCGTTGAAACGATCAAACAAAAACTGAAAGAACGGCAAGCGCCTGTCATTGTGGTTTACAATCATTATTTGGTTTGGCATGCGGTTATGATCGTTGGTTGGGATGACCAAGAACCGACCAATACTTGCAAGTTTACGACTGGATTTCCGAAGTATGCTCGCGAAGAAGCTGATAAGGCCAAATTGGCTGGGAACCTAGAGCGCGCAAAATTTTTAAATGGCCAAGCTCAAAAAATTGAAGACGCGATGACAGCAGAAGGCGGTTGCCAACCTAAAGGTGTTTTCTTAGTTCGTGATTCTATTTATGCTTCGAAAACTAATACCGCAATGTATGACTACGATTTATCACAAACGGGTGATGAAGAGTTGTACTCTGAAAAAGTAGTGAAAAAAGAATATCAGTGGCTAAAACGTTTCGGCAATCATGCTTATCAGATCTATGTAAAGTAATTTTAACGGAAGCTTGGTAAAAAGTTTCCCTTGTTACAAAAATAAAAAAAGGCTCGGATTCAGAGCCTTTTTTTTATGTTAAGTGCGGACTTTTCAGAACTATTTAAAGGCCGGAATTCCGGTAATATGATTGCCGATAATAAGGCGATGGATGTCTTCAGTTCCTTCATAGGTATTTACACTTTCCAAATTCAACATATGGCGACCGCATTGATATTCATAAGTGATTCCACTGGCGCCCAAAATATCACGGGTCATTCGCGCATGTTTCAAAGCATTCGAAACGTTATTCATTTTAGCCATTGAAATATGCACTGGTTGGGCCGTGCCTTTATCCTTTGCGCGTCCGACTTCTAACGCTAATAATTGTCCCAGATAAATGTCTTTGTACATTTCGACTAACTTAGCCTGAACCAATTGAAAACTGGCTATAGGTTTGTCAAACTGAATCCGCGTCTTTGCATAATTCAAAGCTTCATCGTAGCAGGCCATTGAAGCGCCGAGAACACCCCAAGAAATTCCAAAACGAGCATTATTCAAACAACTAAAGGGCCCTTTTAGTCCTGTGACTTCTAACATGTTAGAAGCGGGAACTCGACAATCCTGAAAAATCAGCTCGCTGGTCACGGAAGCTTTAAGAGAAAATTTCTTTTCAATATTTCTAGTCGTAAATCCTTTAGTGCCTTTATCTACAATAAAACCTTTGATTTGATTTTCATCATTTTTTGCCCAAACAATAGCAAGATCGGCAATTCCACCATTGGTAATCCACATCTTTGCACCATTTAGGATGTAATCATTTCCATCTTTTTTGGCGCGCGTTACCATTCCACCTGGATCAGAACCATAGTCAGGTTCGGTCAAACCAAAGCA
>JAYSSX010000657.1:0-1871 GCA_043720315.1 Pseudobdellovibrionaceae bacterium
TTAGACCCCTCCATGTTGAAAAGTGGTTAAAAGTAAGCGACTTTTTTTGTCGCATTTCCTCTAACTGCTTATTCTTAGAGCAATGGACGGGCCAACCCAACCGGTGTCAAATCGCCTAACTATTTAATTTTACTAATTATTTTAAGTATAAGGAAATCTTATATCTATTTTGAAGCAAAGTTTCCCTAAACTTTTATGTACTGGGTGGAATTAACTGCTGTTAAATTGAGGGAATTGAAAAAGAAAAAAAATCGTTTTCCATTTATTTTGAAGTGCACGTTGGTGGGTTATTTTTTATCCACTTTCGCCATCGTTTTTTTTAAATGGAATGATGAACATTTTTTTACCGGGCACTGGTTTGTCGAAACACCAAGATATATGGATGACTTCGGGATGTTTGTTACTGAGATAGGCGGAAAGGTTATTAACCCGCCCGATTATGCCGAATTTATTCCTGAACTCAAAAACAGCCCTTGGTTTTTTCAGGCCTACGGATTGATTCAAGATATCGGCAGAGATCTTAGCAATCAAAACAAAACCGCTGCCGCATTAAAAATAAAAAGATTAACTAGTGATATTTTAAAGAGTCCTGACCTGAAATTTGAGATCCATAAACGACACATGAATACCTTAGACTATCTGACTCTGAAAAAAGTAGAAAAAATTGAAAAATTGGGAATTTAAAAATCAACCTTACATTCAAAGAATCCGTTTTTTCTATTTGATCTTGAGTTTTTTGGTATTTTATTTCGGTCTGGCTCAGTTTATGAAGATTTCCACTGAGGCCCCGATTACCGAAAGTGGAATTCTTTCTTTATTAAATGGTTGGCCCTATACCTACACCTCAATAGCTATTGCGTTGGCTATGATTGCGGTTTCGGTGCTGGCTGCCTTTTACTGGGAAAGCCAAATTTTACGGATTAGTGTTGTCGTTTTCTTTTTTATCTTTAAAGACCTGTTCAATTCATTCGGTACTTCAAATAATTTATTTCAATTTTGGTTTTGGGCCGCGATTTTATTTTCGTTTATTCCTTCGCTTTATAATAAGAAGGAAAGTACCCGATTTTTTTACCTGTCATGGGGCACCTGGGGCGCTAAAGGTATAGTGCTGTTGTTTTACGGTTTGTCAGGCCTGTGGAAGATAATCGGATTTTTCTCTCAATGGGTAAAATCCGAAGAACACATCTTTACGATGAAAGGTCTTTCCTATCATTTGGCCTCGGAAATAATTAGGGCCGGTCGCAATCCGATATTCAAAGATTTTATCCTGCAGAATACGGTGCTGAACCCTCTGCTAATGCTGACAGTTGTTTTAACTCAGCTGTTTTGCTTTGTCGCGATCGTTAAGCCACAGTTTATGAAACCCGCAGGTCTAATGCTGCTGTTATTCCATATTGGAAGTTTCCTAACTTTATCGATTTCTTTCCCCACAGGATTTTTATTGGTTTTGGTTCTACTTCTTTTTTAGTTCGGGGCAAATCAGATTAATGACGCCGCCTTTCTAGAAATAATGGTACAAATTCTGCATTTAAATCTTTAAACATTTGGGTTCGGGATACACAAAGTTAAATCTGGTTAGTTAAGTTGGAAAAGGCTAAGCTTCTTAAGATTAAGTAATATTTTGTGATATCGACGAAGTTATACGTTGGTATTTGGTATGAAATTTCGCACATTCCTATGTTTTTTGAAAATGGAAACTGCCCCTATACCAGGCAAAAATTAACAGCTGGTGAGCTTGTACCTACCCTAATGATTTAACGAATTAAGAATTAAGAATCATTATGACGGCAAGTGGCTGAAGTAAACTATAATGCTGCAGGTCTCCACATTATCCCCAAGAACCCACAACGTTGTAGGATTTTAAGCATGAA
>JAYSSX010000658.1:0-3371 GCA_043720315.1 Pseudobdellovibrionaceae bacterium
GAAAGAAGAAATCCCATATAAAATATCGGCAAAACTGTTAATAGATATTTTGTGTGAATGAACCAATTGATTCCTATTGCTAAAAAAATGAAAATAGAACAAAAATATAATACTCCGAATGAAACCCAGCACAATAACACCACTTTATACCTAGAAACGATTAGCGATAATAATGATATTCCTAACATTTGTATTGTGATAACTTTAAAATATCCGTTGTAGGAAAATAAACGTACGATAAAACTTTGAGCAGTTAGAAGTCTTTCCATTGCTTCATCGATCGGTCTAATCAAAACATGTTGGGAAGAGTGTTTAAATACATACGCTGCAAAAGGTAAAAATACTAACAAACCAAAGATGAGGGAAAGCAGCAGACCACGCATTTGTTTCGAATTAGGTTTGATCGATAAAATCGCGACGAATAAAATTAACAAACAAATAAATACTAAAGGTTGGATACTTATCGACATCAACCAAAAGAAGGTCAAAAAAATCATTATATATTTAGGAAATCGGTCTGCATTAATAGGTTTCATAAAAACGTAATCGACAAAAAAATACGAAAAGACGGAAAAATAGAATAGTGAGATAGAATAGGGCCTGGCTTCTACAGAATAGGTTATAAAAAGAACATTAAACATTAGTAGAACGGTACTTGAAATTGCAAAATATATATTTCCCGTAAGTTTTTTTACCGTGAGGTACATCATCGCGAGGAATAGCGAATTTGCAGCAACAGAGGGAATTCGCAAACCCATTTCGTTAGTTCCAAAAAGAAGCAATCCCCATTTGCGCCAGTAGTAAGCGAGTGGTGGCTGCTGAAAAAAGGAAGATCTAACTAGGATATCCGGAAAAGAAAGTACGTTTCTTCCTTCTTCTGATTCATCCATCCATATGGAAACTTCGTGAATGTGGATTAGAGATAGTGCAGTTGCTAAAACAAGAATGGAAACAATTACCGCAAAATCAGTTTTATCAATTACGAAATCAACTTCTGATCGAGGGTTTCTAAAAATGAATTTTACGAAGGTTACCGAAGATAACAGTAACAAAAAGAATAATAGGTAGTTCAAGTAATTTAGATCGGGCTGCAATAAAAAAGGAAGGAAACTAAAGTGAATTACCGTAAGTAAAAATAAGATCAGTTTCGCACTAGACATTGATGGCTTGATTATAGCTCAATAACACATCAATGTCGTTCAATTAATAACTAGTTCTGGGCGTTTTTAATGTCGGCTTTGCTGACTTCTTTAACCTTAGCTTTTTCAGTTAAATGCTTGATCACTTTTTCTTCAGTTATCATATATGTTACGCGTTGTTGCTGTTCTGGTTTAGAATAGAATTCTCTAATTCGAGTTTCTTCAATCCCAGTCTGTTTAGCGTATTCCTGCATTTTTGCATCGAAATCCGCATCATTCCAAATTAGATCATATTTTTTTGCAACTGCATCAACTAAAAATCCAGATTGGATCATGTCTTTGGCTGTGTTTTCGAAGTCAGTATTCCATTTTTCAGCATATTGCGCAAAGTCCCCTTCGCCCATTCCTTGTTCCTGCATTTTCTTTTTCATGTCAGCAATAAGGGCCTGTTTTTGTTCCTGCATTAACGCGTTAGGAACCTCAACTGGATTTTCTTCAACCAATTTTTTCAAAAGACGATTTTTGAAATCGGTATCAATTCGTTTCTTTTCAGACTGTTCGATGTCTTTTTGGATCGTTTCTTTTAAAGATGCTACTGTATGAGTTTTTCCTGGCTCGGATTGACCCATCATTTGATTAACGAAATCATCAGTCAACTCAGGCAGGCGTTTCGCCTTTAGGCTGTTTAACTTCACTTTGAAATCAACTGGTTTGCCAGCTAACTCAGGGGACGCATAGGGATCTGGAAATTTGAGAGAGATTGTTTTTTCTGCTCCGACTTTCATTCCAACGATGCCTTCTTCAAAACCTTCAATGAATTGTTTAGCACCTAATTCAAGATTATGGTCCTTACCAGCGCCACCTTCTAAGGGCGCCCCATTCATGTAGCCGTCGAAATCAAGCACTGCCACGTCACCCAATTTAGCCGGACGGTCTTCTAATACAGGAACCAATTCAGCTTTTGAAGCGCGAATGTTATCTAGAATTTGGTTCAAATGTTGTTCGTCGGTTTCATATTTTTCTTTTTCTACTACTAAACCTTCATATTTTTTTAAATTTACTTCGGGTTTGATTTCAAAATTAGCTGAAAAAGTGAAGTCTTTTTGTGCATCTGGAGCATCAAATTCAAACTCAGGGTAACTGATAGGTTCTAAACTGTGTTCACGCAGTGCCGTTGAATAATATTTTTGGATCAGATTTTGCGTCACATCGCTTTTTACGCGATCGCCATAAATGCTTTTGATTGTGGCAATAGGTGCTTTACCCTGGCGAAAGCCTTTAATGTTAGCTTGTTTTTGAATATCTTTGAAAATAGCATCAAATTCAGTAGCCACAGCCGTTGCCGGGATCTGCACGTTTAATTTTCTTTGTAAGGTACCGACTTTTTCTAGAGTTGATTTCATGACTTCCCCTTTACATTTCAGGTTTCTATACCAAATTAAAAATAAGCAAAGGAAGTAACACGAGGCGGAATGATCTGCAAGCAATGACCTGAGAAACTTGAAAGCATACATGGGAAAAATATCGTTCGTTACAGGCAAAGGTGGAGTCGGCAAATCAACCGTTGCGTTGACCTTGGCTTATCATTTGAGTTCGCTGAATCAAAAGACCCTTTTGGTTGAGATGGGGAAGTTTAGTCACTTTCAAGAAATGTTAGGTATAACGATAGGTTACAAGCCTCAGCAGTTACAGAAAAATTTTGAAATCGCGCATTGGACAGCAGAACAATGTTTACGTGAATATGTGATTCATCTGCTTAAATTAGAAAGCTTTTATAATCTTTTATTCGACAATAAAGTCAGTCGCACATTATTGCAAGCGGCCCCTGCCATACATGAAATTGCCTTATTAGGAAAAATCACCAGCCAAGAGCGAAAAATCGGCCCTAGTATGGATTACGACCATATTGTGGTCGACAGTTATGCTAGTGGTCATTTTACTGCCTTATTGAAAGCTCCTATCGGATTAAGTGCCGTAGTTCCACTGGGCACAATGAAGGAACAGTGTGAAAGCATTCGCCAGGTTTTGAATGATCCCAAAATCACCGATTACTATGTGGTTTCGCTGCCGGAAGAACTGACATTTATTGAAGCTTTGGATTTAGAATCAGATATTAAAAAATTAAGTAAAGCTGAACCTCATTTTGTCCTTAACAAAAAATTAGATCTTAAGCCGTCTCTATTTTCTAAGGATGAAACTCAGAAAGACTGGAAAGTGTTTCAAGATTTTTTG
>JAYSSX010000659.1:0-1866 GCA_043720315.1 Pseudobdellovibrionaceae bacterium
ATAAGGCAGAAGATTTTTGCCGAACAGTAGCTGTCCAAAGAACCTTACCAGCAAATTTTCTCTATACTTATGATATTGAAAAGGGACTTTACAGTTTGGATCGTACCGACAAAGTGGGAGTGATCGAATACCTGGTTCGGAATTCAAATCCCCAAATCTATGGTCCGAAAGAAAATGAAAAAGCCTTTGAACAATGGTGGCAGTTAAAGACCGAATCCCAAATGGTACAGGCTTTCGACATGTTCGGAAGACAATTTCAAGTCGTTAAAAATCTACTTAGTGATTCTATGTTCGAACAAAACTTTTCAGTTTTTAATTCTTCTAAAGCGGCTCATAACGGCATTATCAAAAACATCAAACAAGAGTTAAAAGTATATTTAATGATTTTGGGTGAGATTTTCAAAGATAACTACGAATCTATGAAGCACGATACCGTCGCCGATAAATACTTTGCCGAAGATAAATTCCAACCAAGAACGGTTACTAATGAATTTTATCAGCGGGGAACTTCCGCCCTACTTGAAGCAGCTTTGGATAAAAATGACCCTTACAATATGGATCTTCGCTTAACTACAAGAAATTCGCTGTATCTGACTGCCAATTGGACAGGACAAAGAGAAATTTTGAATAAAAAATCATATGGTAAAACTTTGAAATTCCAAAAGTCACTTCTTGAAGACTTTGAAACCGTTGCGAATTGGCTGAAGGAAATTAATTTTTCAGGAGTAAGCCCCGTCGAAAACGTTAAGATGATGAAAAAAATCAAAGAAGTCCACGATCGTTTGGAATACATCGCTAAATTAATGGGAGCTACAGGCAATACCAGTGCAAAACAGTTTGAAGTGGCACCTGAATTTTTGCTTCCTAAAGAACCGCGTGAAATCGTTGTCTATAGTCTAGAGAAGATCAATGGCTTGTTCGAAGAGCTGGGAATATTAGCCCTTATGTCGAATACGGCTAACTGGATGGAAATCCAAGGCAAACTAGCAAATGGTCAAACTATTAAACAGTATACTGACAAATTGGAGCAACAGGTGAATAAGGGCCAACCTAGTGCACCTTTAAACAAAGTTAGATAGGCACTATTTTTGAATTATTAAGATTTGATATTATTTTTACCAAATGAGAGGTTGTTATGAAGAAGATGTTTATTTTAGGAATGGTTTTTACGGTTTCCGCACAATTCGCGGTAGCAGCGGGTGTTGCCGCAAAGCCAGTGGCAGAGATTTCGGTTGCACAAAAGAGAACTGAAGAGTATTTAGTTGGCGTAAAAAAACAAGCCGTTACTAAAGGTTCACCTACTGAACAGGTTAAGCATATTAAGTCAGCATTAGATCAAATGCCTGAATTAAACAAAATCAGCACTGGTGAAAAAGAAAATCTTTCTTTAAGTCTATTGAATGATAATGACGGAAGTGCAATGCGTTTGGTATCTTCAATGATAGAAGCACAAAGAAAAGCTGAAGCTAGCAAAGACGCTGGTTTAGCCGCTTCTGTAGAGATCACTCCCGCATTAATCAAAATGAAACGTGGTTCTGAGGTAGGGGTAGCTGTTAAAAGTTCTAAAGTACTTTTAGACAAAGCTAACTCGGCATCGGACCTGGTTGAATTAAAAGCGGCTGTTGCAAAAAATGCTGAAGTTCAAGGTGATGTTTTATCTGTATTCTCTAAGGAATCACGTGAGTCTTACAATAATGTGAATAGCAAAGTGAAAAAAGCATCTGAAGCTAACGATCGTTTGCTACCAGAAGAGTCTTTATATCTTGGAATCATGGAACAGATTAAATTGGAGCAACCTAATTTAACTGGCAAAGATTTACATGATGCTGTTATGCAAAGAGTTCGCGAGTTGATCGCTTGCGGAAA
>JAYSSX010000660.1:0-2424 GCA_043720315.1 Pseudobdellovibrionaceae bacterium
CCGCCAAGTCCGCCTGTACTCATTTTATCTTCTGAATTTTTCTTTATTAGTTAAAATAAAATTTAAAGTTGCAACGGCCGCTTCATGAACATCATCGACCAGCTCTTGCGATTTTGTTTGAATAAATCCAAAAATTCCCAACAATGGAATCGCTACTAACAGCCCAAATGCAGTACAATTCATCGCTTGCGAGATACTATTTGATAACATTGATGCTTTTTCAGCAGGACTCACGTTGGCCACTGCTGCGAAGGCACCGATTAAACCTGAAATCGTTCCCAATAAACCCAAAAGGGTTGCCATATTTGATAACAACGCCAACAAACTGGTGCGTTTTTCGATTCGGGGAATTTCGCGCAATGCAACTGCATCCATCGCCGTTTGAACTTCTTCAGCATCTTTATTATTTACGACAGCCATCAAACCCGCTTTTACAATATTAGTAATTGGATTTGCATTTTGCGAACACAAGGCAATAGCTCGCTCCAAGTTGCCTTGCAAAATATGTTGGTTCACTCTACCTAAAAAGTCGTCTTTTTTGATCGCCGATGCGTTTCGAATATAATTGAAACGCTCGAAGGCAACTGCAATACCTACTAACGAAACTACAAATATAGGCCACATAAAAAAGTCATGTTTAAAGGCTTCTGCAATCGATAGAAATATTCCCACGGTAGTTCTCCTATGTAAGCTATTTTAAGATGATTCAATGGAACGCACAAATTAAGGTCTGCTGTTTTGGAAAACTCGGCCTAAAGGCTAGTCAGCGATTTACGCTGACTACAATCGACCAAATGGAAAACCGATAGTTGGTGAAGTGCTTTGACCATTGCTGGCTTTAGGAAAAATCATCGAACGGAATACACCTTTTACGCATTCACCGAGGGCGTCACCATTGGAAACTGAACTCTTCTTCACTTTAACGTTTGAAACTTGTCCAGCTGGAGAAATGTCCCACTCGAATTCCATACGTCCAGACAATTCAGGCTGTGACAACAAACTCTTTTCATAACAGTGTTGAATTTCGGAACTGTTTTTCTGAACGACCTTCAATACTTGTTCACGACTTAAACCTTCTAACTTAGATCCCGAAACTAGTTTCGGTTGGCCTACGACCGAAGCTTCAACGGATCTTTGCCCAGCTGAACCTTTCAGTCCTTGAGTTCCATATTCTGCCCCAGCGCCGACTCCACCACCCTTGGTTCTAAGGGTACCGCTTCCGCCCGCTACCAATTTTCCACCTTGCGCACTTAAGGTATTCATAACCCCTGTCGTATTTAAAGTTTTCGAAGGTGCGCCGCCAGCATTTTTAGTGATGTTCAAATTAGACATATCTTTTTCCGGAACGTTTGATTCGCTGGCTCCGCCCAAGGCCGCTAAGGCTCCTAAACTTTCTACTTTTACTGGAACTGGCTCGACTTTTTCCTGGACAACTGGTTTAGGATTATCAATCGGGGCCGCTTGAGCTTTGGCAACTGGTTTTTTAACAGTAATGGGCCATTTATTTGTTTTTGCAATTTGCTTCGGAGTTTTTATAATTTGTTTTTCTTTAACTTTAACTATCGCTTTTTCAGGTTTTACTTCTTCGATTTTTACCGGAGTCGGAGTAGCCGCAATTGTTAGCGCTGGCGTCGGAGTCGGAATAGGCGTCGCCAGCGGAATAATCGGTTTCGGTGGTTCAACTAAAAGACGCGCAAATCTTTCTGGCACATTTTTTAATTTAGGAATATTCGCAGTCTCTGGAGCTATTGAAATAAAAAATAACCCAATTAATAAGTGAAGAAAAAGAGAACCCCATAAAGATTGTTTAAGACCCAAATCGGGTTCAGCGATTTTTCTTTCAGTAAGGCGTTTTGTGGACGGAATATATCGAAGGCAAATTTGCATTCCTGAACCGACATTGACCTTTAAAACATCAAAATAATTTAATTTTAATCCATAACCTTGTTTTTTAGGAACAGCTTGCCTATCAGCGATCAACTTGTCGCTGGAAAATTCGACGCCGCCACGACTTAACGAAAACTTCACTCCTTGAGGAACATAGCAATCACTAGAATCCATATTAACTTTTGCTAATGACCAACCACCTTTAATAAAGGGGATATTTAGGTCAGCATATTTTGAGCCGCCAATTCTGACTCTCTCGGTATTTTGAAATTCAAGTACATCAAAAACTTGATCATGCCAAATAACGATAGCTTCTAATTTTTTAATTTTTGCTGCATTCAAATCAGGATGCAAAACCATCATATCGTGAACTAATCCTGCTGCGCGTGGTTTATCGATAATGGTGTCTTCATTGACACCAATTCGGTGACCCGCTTCAAGGGGCTTTGCCGTTGTCGGTCCCGGAGCGACTATAGGTTTCGAAGCGACCGCCGCTTTTACAGGTGGCTGCGATGTCGTCGCAGACTTTGGAGTTCC
>JAYSSX010000661.1:0-2006 GCA_043720315.1 Pseudobdellovibrionaceae bacterium
AAAAGGGATTCGGTGCTTTGGTTGTGATCGAAAAAGATATTTTGATTGATTACCATATTGAATTTGGAACCGATATTGATTCTAAAGTGACTTCCGAATTATTGATGTCTATTTTCCATCCGACCAGCCCGGTGCACGATGGGGCCGCATTGATTCGCGGTGGTAAACTGCACTCAGCTGGAAATTTTTTGCCGCTTAGTAAAAATCCCGTTCTGGATAAAAATTTAGGAACCAGACATCGAGCGGCCATTGGCTTGACTGAAGAGACCGACGCTTTAGTTATAGTAGTAAGTGAAGAAAGCAAGTCGGTTGGAGTGGTGAGTGGTGGTGATTTACGACCAAATTTAGAACTGGGTCAACTGCGCCAATTGTTGTATGAAGCTTACGGTCTTAAATATAAAGCGATTGAGTTTTAAATGAGAAAAAGTTTATGGACCGAATTTGTTACCGACAATTTTAGCTATAAAGTAGTAGCTTTGTTTATTGCTTTGATTTTATGGCTTACTATTTTGGGTCGACGAGATTTCATTTTGACCAAAAATATGGATGTCGAAGTCGTCGTGAAATCAGGTTACACTTTGCTTTATCAAAGCCAAGACCAAGTTAAAATAAAGATTACTGGCCCTAGAGCAGCGCTGAAGAAGTTTATTGATTCGGGGATAAATCAAGTGTTGACCCTGGATTTGTCTGATTTAGATGAAGGCGATCACGAAATTCAAATACCTAAGGAAAAAATAGATGTTCCTTTTGGAGTTAAAGTGTTATCAACACGCCCTGAGTCTATTAAGGTCAAAATTAGCAAGAAGTAGTATGACAAACGAAAAAAATGCCGAAGTCGCGACAAAGCAAAAACGAACTAAATTATTTGGTACAGATGGTATTCGTGGAACTGCCAACCTGTATCCTATGGTGCCCGAAGTCGTTGTAAAAATCGGCCAAGCTATTGGTTACCTTTTGCAAAAACAAACTCTGCCGTGGTCTTCACCAGTTCGAAAAGTAGTGATTGGAAAAGACACGCGCCTTTCAGGCTACATGATCGAACAAGCCTTGGCCTCGGGATTAAACTCGATGGGTGTGACTGTGCAGTTAGTGGGCCCTTTGCCTACGCCTGGAATTGGTTATTTAACTCGTAACATGCGTGCCAGTGCGGGAATTGTGATTTCAGCCAGTCATAATGCTTTTCATGATAATGGAATTAAAGTTTTTGGTTACGATGGATTTAAAATAGCCGACGATATGGAAAGAGAAATCGAACGATTAGTATTAGATGAAGACCTTACTAAGTTGCTGCCGGATTCGCATCATGTTGGACGCACTCGCCGGATCGAAGATTCCCAAGGTCGCTATATCGTGTTTGTGAAAAATACCTTTCCTCTGGAATACACTTTGGACGGATTAAGAATTGTTTTAGATACGGCCCATGGAGCAGCCTACAAAGTGGCGCCTGCGGTATTTGAAGAGTTGGGTGCTGAAGTTATCCAGATTGGAAATCAACCTAATGGAACCAATATTAATGATAAAGCCGGCGCCTTATATCCGGCCAAGTTATCTGAGGCAGTTATTCATTACCGTGCCGATGTGGGAATTAGTTTAGATGGCGATGCTGACCGCGTTATTATGGTCGACGAAAAAGGCCAGATTATGAACGGGGATCATATTTTAGGAATATGTGCACTTCACATGAAGAAAAAAGGACTGTTAAAAAATAATACTTTAGTAGTCACGCATATGAGTAATTATGGTTTAGAGAAAAAAATGAATGAATCGGGAATTGAAGTCGTAAAAACCGGAGTCGGTGATAAATACGTTGTCGAAGAGATGCGCCGCGGTGGTTATAACTTAGGTGGTGAACAAAGTGGCCACATTATTTTTTTAGATCATGCTACGACGGGTGATGGGTGTATCGCAGCGTTGAGTGTATTATCAGTCGTTAAACAAACCGGTGTTAAGATGTCAGAGCTGAATAAAATTATAGAGGACGTTCCACAGGTTCTCATCAACTGCCG